>JAUXDF010000080.1 GCA_030618505.1 Spongiibacteraceae bacterium
TTATCAAGGGAGATTTAACGACTGATCAGATTGGTCATGATTTTGCTGATGCGGCGCGTATCGATTATATGTACGGGCGCGCATCGACCATCTATGGTGGCTCCAACGAAGTACAAAAAAATATCACTGCCAAGTTTGTCTTGGGTTTATAGCACTATCCATCGGTAGAAACAGGTAACACATTATGAAATTTAGCTTCTCTGAAGAACAGAACATGCTCAAAGACAGTGTCGCACGCTTTGTGCAAGACGAATACAGCTTTGAGGCACGATGCAAGATAGTCGAATCCGAGGCTGGATTCAGTGCTGACAACTGGTCCACTTTTGCTGAGCTAGGCTGGCTATCTATCCCCTTCCCCGAAAAATTTGGCGGCTTTGACGGCTCAGCTGTCGACATCATGGCCATCATGGAAGAAATGGGAAAGGGCCTGATTGTAGAGCCATTTGTCGCCACTGTATTGTTGTTTGGTGTCGCACTAAACAAAGCCGGCAACACAGCACAACAAGAGACAAACATTCCAGACATTATTGCAGGGAAATTGCAGGGTGCGGTGGCATTTTCAGAGCGCCAAAGTCGCTATGAATTAGCCGATGTAGAAACTACCGCAAGTGCGGATAATGGAAATTTCACAATAAACGGCGAAAAAACCCTGGTACTTAATGCCCTGTCAGCAGATAAGCTGATTGTCTCGGCACGCACCAGTGGCAAGCAATGTGATCAGCAAGGTATTAGTTTATTTTTAGTCGATGCCAAAGCTTCCGGCATATCAAAAACAACCTACCGCATGATGGATGGGCAGCGGGTTGCGAACATTAGTTTTGACAACATCACCATATCCGAAGATCAACTGCTTGGTAATTTGGGGGATGGCTACCAAGTACTGGAGGCCATTACTAATGATGCTATTCTGGCGATATGTGCCGAAGCCGTAGGCATTATGCAGACACTTAATGCAACCACCATTGAGTACGCCAAAACCCGTGAACAGTTTGGCGTGGCCATTGGATCATTCCAGGCTTTGCAACACCGTATGGTTGATATGTTTATGGCCTGCGAACAAACTAAATCACTGCTGTACCGTGCCGTTTGTTCGATAGACGACAACAACGCTGACCCGGTAGATGTGCAAAAAAATATTCTTGCATTAAAGGTTATGGTCGGTCGTGCCGGACAACTGATCGGCGCCGAAGCCATTCAACTGCATGGCGGTATGGGTATTACCGATGAGCTGAATGTTGGCCATTATGCCAAGCGATTAATGATGATCAACGCCAGTTTTGGCGATGCCGATTACCAACAGGCTAAATTTTCTGCCCTGACTAATGACTGACAACTTCTAAATAACAATTGCCACGCATGTACATTTTTGTATCAATACAGTGCTTAACCCAACTTTTACATTGAATGCGTAGTGTGTGAACTAAATTTTAGCCAAACTCATTATTGCACTCCGTAGTTGTTACAAAGTGCTCACAAATATCCAGACTGCAACCAGGAACAGCATCGCTAGTGGGTAATAACTGGCCTTATCAAATAATCCGGCGGCATTCTGGCCATCTTTGCTTTTCCAAAGGTGGATGGCAGGACTCAGCAGTAGCCAATAGCCAATAGCCAAACTGGCGAGTGTGAATAGAATGCCTCCTGGAACAGGCGAATAGAGTGGGAAGAAGGCACTGGTAAACAGGGTCAGAACGGCGGCAGCCAATATTACTCTGGCTGCCACATTGGGGCCAAAGCGGGCGGGAATTGTCCTGGCATCGATGCGCTTATCTTCTTCAACGTCATTCCAGTCCGCGGGAATATTCTGGCCGCTAACCTCCCATAAAAATACCCAGGCGAAAATCAGCAGTAAAAAATCCAGGTCGGGCGTGCTATCGACCGCAAAAACAGCCGCGACAGGACCACAGGACTTAACCACACCGCTAAGCAGAATACGCCAGTGCGTCACCTTCAACAATTTGCAATAGGCAATTTCGAAAATGCAGCCAACCATCAGGATAATGATAATAAAAGGGTTTAGCATATAGGCGCCAACCAAAGCGGCCACTAGCCAGAAACCCATCCATGCCAGCGCGGCATTATTTGTTAATACTCCCTGAACCAGCGGGTGGTGATCATCTGAGGCTTCAACTGAGTAACCGGATTGCAGCGTACCGCCATCATGTTTTTCTTTGTCCCCTTTTAATCCCATCAGGTCATTAAGGGCATAGATGGCTGTATACCCGGCAAAAGCGGTGGCAAGAGCCAGTGCAGTAAACCCCAACTCGGGAAAACTTCCGAGCCATATCAAGGCGGCAAAGCCAGTAGTAGCCAGATCGATAATGCCATGCTGGGTTCGTGATAGGGCAAAAAAACGCTTCATCGACTGTCCTTTTATTGAGGCTTGTAACAGGTAATGTAATTGACATCTGCCCGGGCTTTCAATTTAAATGTTTTCGTCAGAGGGTTGTACATAAATGACGATATATCGGCTAGGGAAAAGCCGTTTCCGCCCACCCACCGGTCAATTTCTTCCGGCTTGATCAGTTTGCTGTAATGGTGAGTGCCCCGCGGTAGCATACGCAGTACATACTCTGCCCCAACAATGGCAAATAAAAAAGACTTCAGATTGCGGTTGATGGTAGAAAAGAACAACGTGCCCCCGGGCTTTAGCAAAGTGGCACAGCAGTCTATAACCTTTTTCGGGTCCGGCACATGCTCAAGAGCCTCACAACAGGCAACAACGTCGTAGCTGTGGGGTCGTTCGCGCGCAAGATCTTCGACATTCTTCGTCAGATATTCGATCGACAGGCCGGACTGCTCTGCGTGTTGTGCTGCTATCTTCAGGGGTACTTCAGCCAGGTCTATTCCCGTCGCCTCTGCCCCCTCCCGAGCCAAAGCCTCGGTCAGAATCCCCCCTCCGCAACCTACATCGAGTATTTTTTTTCCCTTCAGGGTTGTGTTTTTTTTGATGAAGTCAGTTCGCAGAGGATTAACAACGTGTAGCATACCCATGGACCCGTTCGGATCCCACCAGATGTCTGCAAGGCTATTGAATTTCTTGATTTCCTCGGGGTCTACGTTGGAAAATTCGCTCATAGTCTAGTTTTCATCCGCGCTATAGTTACTCTTCAGCCACTCTTTATAAAATTTTACGGCCCGAGAGACATCCTCAAGACCAATATTACCAACAAAACAATGAGAACCAATGCCCATAGGCAGGGGCACACGCTGCACGCCATTGCGGTGATGCTGGCGCTCAGTCAGTGACTGCATTAGTAAGCCGGGGTCCAGACCCTCGCCTAAGGGGCATAACTTTAAGGTCAAAACCAGGGAAAAGATACGGTCGAGGTCGTCTCGACTTAGCAGCGAGCGCTGCCATGCAATGATGCATGACAACAGCATGTCGACCACCACGGCTTCACCATGGAGCAGGTCTAAATCATCGTGCATTTCCAGTGCGGTGGAAAAGGTGTGACCAAAATCTACCACCCGGGCCAACTCTGTTTCAAATAAATTCGGCACCAACTCAGCCAGCATACTTTCCACCGATACACTGAGGATTTCCCAGCCGGCTTTATCCTGGAATTGTGTCTTGATGCAACTGCTGCCACATAACTCAAGAGTTGAGAATAGCTCAGGCTCTTTGATAATGGCCAGTTTCAGGATTTCACCAACACCATTCAAAAGATGCCTATGTGGCAGGGTTTTTAAAAAAGTATGATCCAGCAAGACACGCTCGGGCGAAGAAAAACTGCCGAGTCGGTTTTTGTGTTGCTTGAAGTTTATTCCTGTCTTTATACCAATGGAGGCATCGACATAACCCATCAATGTTGTCGGCACATTGATATGGGGTACGCCGCGTCGCCAGGAACTTGCAACGAAGCCCACGAGGTCGGTCACCACGCCACCGCCAATGGCTATGATTGGCTCGTTTCGCCGATTGATTGGAAATGCATCCAGGCCTTCCAGAACCGCCAGATATTGTGAGACTGACTTGTTAGTTTCACCGGCATCAAAGGAGTGAATGCAGGCATCTATATTATTGGCCAGGAAATAGTTCTCAATGGCATCGCCGTAATTAACAAGAATTTGAGAATCTACCACAACAAAACGGCGCTGCCCTCCCCGCTCATCCTTGGTGACCAGCAGTGCGTCATTATCTGGATGAAACAGATCGTGACTGCATACGATGTCGTAACTTACCGGGCGCTCCGTGCGAACCTGCCAAGATTTTTGAAATCCAGTCAAAACACCTGGCCCCATTGGTGCTCAGCTGCAATAAGCGCTTTGGCTAACTCCTTTGACCCTGCCAAATCGTGATGTAGTGCCTGCCCACAATTATCCGGCGATGCGTAAGGTACTTCCTCTGAGGCAATAATGTCTTCAAGAATGGCCCGAAAAACCCGTGTGACCTCGTCGAAATTTCCCTCGTTTTGCAAAATCAGGTAAAAACCTGTTTGGCAGCCCATGGGCGCTACCGAGACAAATGATTGCGGAAGGTATTTTCGGAACCCGAAAAGCAGCAGATGCTCAAAAGAATGCAGGATGTCCGTGGTCAAATAATTGTTGTTTGGCTGTGTAACACGCAGGTCGTAGACGTAGGTAACATCTCCTGCAGCACCTTCAAGGTAAGATGACAAGCGCACATAGGGAGCACAGACATCTCGATGATCGATTTCACCCAGTGTCAGCGGGTCCCAACCTAAAACTTTTATATCCATTTCCTGCTACCTTCTTTCGGATAATCTTATGATGCTAGAGGCATTTTGATAAGTGCTGGTAACTGGCCGTCACCGCATGCTCCCAGTTATCGATATGATGATAGAGCTCTACTGTGGCATAGCCATCAAAACCATTATCTACCGCCGCCCTGAAACAACCGACAAAATCAATCTCCCCATCCCCAGGAATTATGTGGAAGTGAACCTTGCCGGTCAGACTGTTGGCGACCATTTTATCCATGTAGGGAAGACCCTGGTCGCGTCGGTCGGCCTGGCGCAGATAGTGGATAATAGGCTTGGCCCTGTCCAATACGTAAAAGCTTAATTTCGGGATGGAGAGGGCATAGGTGAAAATCTCATCATCATATGAGGATGACTCCTGGGGCAATTCGTCATAGGGTATAAAAACAACTTTTTCGACCCCGTTTAACTGCTTTGCAGTGCCATTGATCCTTTCACTCAGATCCGCGTTAGGCTCCCGGTCATAAAAATAGACCGCCCGGTCCCGGTCCAGCAGTAAAAAATCCGCGGTCTCGGGAAAATAAACCAGGTAGCTGGCAAAATCAAAATCGAGCTCAAGGTCATTCGCCATCTCCAGGATCTTCAGGTTGTAGCCCTCTGTGGTATCAGAAACATGCAGGTATTTAGTCAACGGAGCCGCCTTGGCAATCGCGTTGACGTAATCATCATCGGAGCAATAAGCGTGGCAGATATCGATATGCAGGCGAAACTTGTCCAGGTTGATCTTCTCTATCAGGGCCACACCCTGAGCTATGGTTTCGATAAACATGCCGGGCTCGGGCTCAATGGTGAGGGTAATATTATCGTCGCCAATAAATTCAACGCATTCCCGGATACTGTCGATTAATAATGCTTCAGGATCAATGTGCGGATTATCCATATGTTCGTCGCGGATAAACCCACTGCCAAAACTGACGATATTGACGTCCAGCGCCCGGGCCAGTTTAATGCCCTCCTTGATCAGCTTTATCCGTTGCTTACGCCCAGCCAGATCGGTACACATGGCCGATGGGTCGTGGGGCCGATCGGCCAGAAAAAATAAGGTTGGTGTGGCAATACAGGATGGCTTGATGTCGCTGTTGTCAAAGCGCCGGCGCAGAGCGAACAGTTCATCATCACTCATTTCAAAGGGATTAAACTGTTTCATATGAAAGGCCAGCTCAATCCCGGGATAACCGGCAGCTTCCACTGCATCAATGGCATCCATCAGGCTCAGGTTAACGAGTCCATTTGTACTGTAACTTAGTTTTATCACCGACCTCACCTTGTCGTGCTTGCAACCGCAGAGGCACTGTAAGCTGCCCCACCCGCAAAAAAAACCGAATCATACAGAAGTTATCCGACCAACGCACCCAATTATCTTCAGCAGACAGCCGATAAATTTCATTCAGATGCACGGGGCTGGCTTTTATAATTGCGTGCTCGCACTGGGGGTGAAAAAGCTCTATCACGAGGCCGGTGATACGGTTACTGCTCGCTCTGTCTTACCATCCTCTGCACATTAAACAGCGCGAACTACCACCAGAATACCCGCTAACTGACTCATGCCCGATTACCGAATCCGGCTCCTTAAACCTTCTCGAAACTCCAGTGTCAAACTGGCATCAAGCATCTCGACTTTATTAAACAAATCAGAGTAGCTTAGTGTTTGGCGCCTGCCATTTTCAAGCAGGCAAACAAGGGCAAGTTTATCACCATCAAAACGTAATAGGTTTTCCGCAAAATTAAGTCGACTGCCTGGGAACCATTTTGCGCCAGGGAACTGCCCCCCATTCTCCAAAACTTTACGATAAGGGACAGATGACTGAATATTACTAAACTGCCAAACTGCCTCCCAAAAAGATTCGGGTAAATCAATCGACCAACGGTGCAATTCCTGATAGCTATTAAACTGCAGGCCAACGTTTTTCTCGACCATTGTTTGGAATTGATGAATCTGAGAAGATTCAATACGACTCGTTGATGGTGTCCAGAGCGCTTTTCCCATATTACCTTACCTGCATTTAGAAAATAGATCTCGCCACTTTTAATGATGTAGCGCAACCTGGCTAGTTATAATAGATAGAGTGCCGAAACCTGCTAACTAATGCACATCCAGAAACGTTTTTTGTCGTCTTCCCTGCGAAGGCAGGGATCCAGTAAGTGTATGAATTCTCTGGATTCCTGCCTTCGCAAGAATGACGGCAAAAGGAAAAGCATGTTATTTCTGGATGGGCACTAACTAGTGCCTAAACAGAAATTAGACAAGGAGATCCTGGCCAACGCAAATTTTGTGACTTGAAGGCCTTGAAAAGGCCTAGGAGCTAGATTTGCGTTGGCCAGGAGCGGACTGAATTTTCGAAAACTTCCAGTTTCTGGTTAGGCACTAACTATATTCATAAATAACTTATAGCGGTTTTATATACCAAAGCTCATCGACCTGATTGCAAATAACGCTCCTCACCAATAACCTGCCTAGCACCATGTATTTCTGATAGAATGTCAGACAATAGAACAGAGGGACGACTCTTTATCAACGCCTTGTTTTCCTCTCAAGAAAAAACGCTAAACATACGATTACCTGCATATGACCTCAAATAACGACTCATCAAAAAATAATAAGCGGGTGCAGCAAAAAAAGAATACAGCTCGGCTTATTCTTCGCACTGCAAAAAAACTCTTTCATAAGCAAGGCTTTGAAAATACCACAACACGATCCATCGCCTCCAGTGCCGGCGTTGGTATCGGTACCGTGTTTGTCCATTATCCTGACAAGATCAGCCTGCTAGGCCAAGTCTTGCGAGAGGATATCGACCAAATAATGAAGACAACCTTTCAATCCCTGGATAAGCAGCAAGGCTTAATTGAACGATTAGTGCATCTGAGCTCAGGTTTGTTAGCCTACTTTAGTGAAAATCAAAGCCTTACTCGTGAGTTCATCAAGCATACTACCTTTGAAGAAGGCCCCGAGGCGCAGGCCTTTTTTAATAAACAAATGGAAGATTTTGGCCTCACCGTTTATAGCATCATTGAAAATGCCGTAAAAGATCACTCGCTTGATAAAGACATTCCAATCACGACTATGACCCAAAACTACATGGCCATTCATTTTTTTGTAGTCAATCTCTGCCTGCGCAAAAAATCATCGACACTCGATGCACAGATAAAGCAATTAACCTCCATGGTAAACGCTCTTTTTAAAGGGTATGAACTAAAGCCTTCCACTTAGGCACCCTAGGAAAATGGCTCAATACTGCTTGTCACAGGAAAACTCATTTTGAAGTTTTTTATCTGCATACAGTTCAATGGTTTCGCTTGAGCAAGATCCGGAAACAAGTCTTTATTAAATTCACACGTCATTAACTTAGCCGGCTTTAACAATCCGCTCATCTTCGGGCTAAACGTGTACAGTTTTTTCTGCCAAAGCTGAACCAGTCTTCGATATTTCTTCGGTATCCACCCTGTAAATATTGGGAAAGATAGCCGGCCAGTGGTAAAGGATATTTTACCAAGAAATACGCCATTCTGATGCATTTCAATTTTCTCTTCACCACCCTCGAATGTAACCTTAAAATCGGCCTGCTCTTTAGGTATCCCCCAGTTTTTGCGTCCATTCACAACACTTTCCATACTAGAAACAAAAATACGGGTAATCGACAGCTCATCGCGATCTGCCAATCTTATTTTACCCGGTATAAGCAGCAGTTCATCGTAAGGCCCAACAGGGGAATCATCATACTTAACATACATTACAGAACCTACACTACCGCGCCTGCTACCCTCAAAGGCCTCCGGTATAAAGCCCTGCTCATCCAGCATCCCCTTTGGAAACTTCATCGTCAATACATAAGCATGCCCACGCAATACCCAAGGCGCTGGCGCATTGGCTGGCAGTACGAAATCCGGGTCGTCTTCCTTTATCGTATCGACTATTGATTTATTGCTCATGATATTGCCCTATTGGTTTCAGCAATATATCCAAATTGACTTGAATTTGGATATATCAATTATCTTTCCGTCTTTTCTCAGACTCTTCCGCTAGCCTAGCGGCTTACTGGATCTTGCGGAGAAATATTCTACGATTTTAGTTATGTTTCTGTACTGCATAAAATGTATTAACCACGACGGGCTGTTAGCTCAAATTGATATGGGAGATGATAGGAATTCACCCATTGCCTGAACTATATTCATCATGGTAACCGTAATATTTAGCGTCTTTTCGCGCCGGATTATTTGTCTCGATCTGAATGGATAAAGGTTTTAATTCCCGATTACCAGCGCTATACTGATCGCGCTCATTGAGCGTGTTCATTATAATTGTACGCATAATAAAGATCAAGAGCCCAGCACCGATCGTCGGCTATAGTGGCTAGTATTTTAGCCAAATAGTTGTTGCCTGAGGCATCCAAGCCATTGAAAGATAAATATTACTAATAAAATATATTTCAAAAGGAAAACATTATGTCCTATAAGAAACCAGCGTTTAAAAACCAATATGAAAATTTTATTGGCGGAAAATGGACAGCTCCGGTCGATGGTAGCTATTTTGAAAACACCTCCCCCGTTGATGGAGGCGTTATCGCAAAAGTACCCCGCTCTAATGAAAAAGATATTGACCTTGCTGTGGCCGCAGGGATGACCGCTTTTGAATCATGGGGAAAAACATCTATCACTGAACGAAGTAATTTATTGTTCAAAATTGCTGATCGAGTAGAGGAGAACCTTGAAAATCTGGCCTTAGCTGAGTCCTGGGATAACGGCAAAGCAATCAGGGAAACATTAGCGGCAGATATTCCCTTGGTTGCCGATCATTTTAGATATTTTGGTAGTGTTATTCGCGGGGAATCCGGCGATATATCAGACCTTGATAGCAATACTGTTTCGATGGAAATTCATGAACCATTAGGTGTTGTCGGACAGATTATTCCATGGAACTTCCCGATTCTGATGGCAGCCTGGAAAATAGCGCCCGCCTTAGCTGCAGGAAACTGTGTTGTCCTTAAGCCTGCAGAGCAAACACCTGTCTCCATTCTATTTTTCATGGAAGCCATCGAAGGCATATTACCCGATGGCGTATTAAACATTGTCAATGGTTTTGGTACTGAAGCAGGAAAGCCTTTAGCGCAACACCCAGATATCAAAAAGGTAGCCTTTACCGGAGAAACAACAACAGGGCGATTGATCATGCAATACGCCTCTGAAAATATCATTCCGGTTACCCTTGAGCTAGGCGGGAAGTCACCCAATATTTTTCTTGAAAGCGTCATGGATAAAGATGACAACTTCCTTGATAAAGCGGTTGAAGGCCTGGTTTTATTTGCATTTAACCAAGGAGAGGTTTGCACTTGCCCCTCCCGAGCACTGATCCAGGAAAGCATTTACGACAAGTTTATGGAAAAATGTTTGAAGCGCATTGAAGCCATCACCATG
>JAUXDF010000226.1 GCA_030618505.1 Spongiibacteraceae bacterium
CATGGTGAGTCGGTGGTTATGCGTCTGCTGGATCAGACCGATGGTGCTATTGATATAACCCGAGTGGGAATGCCGCCGGAAATTCTTGGCCGTTTTCGCCAGCAAATCCATATGCCCCATGGTTTAGTTTTGGTAACCGGCCCTACCGGTAGTGGTAAAACCACCACGCTTTATGGCGCACTGAAAGAATTAAATAAGCCGCAGACAAAAATTATTACTGTAGAGGATCCGGTTGAGTATCGCTTGCCACGAATAAGTCAGGTGCAAGTTCATGAAAAAATCGGCCTGGATTTTTCAGCCGTTTTGCGTTCCTGTTTGCGACAGGATCCAGACGTGTTGCTGGTCGGAGAGATTCGTGATCAGGAAACGGCAGATATCGCACTGCGCGCATCGATGACCGGTCACTTGGTGCTGTCAACACTGCACACCAACGATGCCATCAGTTCGGCGATGCGTTTGATTGATATTGGTCTGGAAGGTTATCTGGTGGCCAGTTCACTGCGAGCGATTATTGCCCAGCGACTGGTGCGCAGGATCTGCGAAAGCTGTTCTGTGGACTATGAGCTTGAGGCTCAGGATAAAGTGTGGCTTGAAACTATTTTGGGACAACCTGCGGATAATCTGCATTTTAAAACCGGTGCAGGCTGCCCCCATTGCAATAACTCTGGCTATCGTGGGCGTGTAGGTGTGTTTGAATTACTGACGATTGATAACAAACTGGCGGATGCACTACGTCAGGAAAACCCCATGGAGTTTACCCGCCAAGCTAAGGAGCAAGAAGGATTTCGTCCCCTGTCGGTTTGTGCTTTAGAATATGCGGTGAAGGGTGTTACCTCGCTGGATGAAGTGTTTAGAGTCGCCGAACAGGTGGCGGAGAAGCAGTAGGGTGCGGCCCCCGCACCGAAATTTGGCGCGAAATTGGTGCGGGAGCCGCACCCTACAGAATGCACAACAAACGTGATCTAAAAAACTATGCCACAATTTAAATATGCCACAGTTTAACTACAGCGCACGAGATGCCCGCGGCCAGTTGGTCAAAGGAGTAATCGACGCAATCAACCGAGATAGTGCGGCGGATCAGCTCTTGTCGAATGGCACGGTGCCGGTGGCGATTGATCAGGCGCCATCGGCGAAAGAAGATCCGGTTAAAGCTTTTCAGGAAAAATATCTAGCCCCTAAGGTTGAGCTGGATGACCTGATTATGTTCAGTCGTCAGATGTATAGTTTGATGCGAGCCGGTGTGGTGGTTAATAAGGCCGTGAGGGGGCTTGGGCAATCAACACGCAATATAACCCTGCAGAAAACGCTGTTAGATGTCGAGAAAAGCCTTAATGCCGGTGTTAATCTCGCCACGGCAATGCGAAAACATGAAAATGTATTTAATGACCTGTTTGTCAGTATCGTGCATGTGGGTGAAAACAGTGGCCGACTGGACTCCGCCTTTCAGCAGCTGGCACAGTATCTTGGTCGAGAAAAAGAAACCCGTCGTAGTATTGGCAGCGCCCTGCGTTATCCGAGTTTTGTGATAGGTGCAATCAGCGTTGCAATGGTGATTTTGAATATCTGGGTGATACCCGTCTTCGCCGATATGTTTGGTAAATTTAATGCGCAACTGCCGTTGCCCACTCGAATCTTAATCGGCAGCTCGGAGTTTTTTCAAAATCAGTGGCCGCTAATGTTATTGGTCGTTGTCGGTGGATTTTTTGCTACTCGTCATTACATAAAAACACCGCAGGGGCTTTTGACCTGGGATCGCTACAAACTGCGTATTCCCATTGTTGGGCTGATTTTGGAAAAGGCGATGCTGTCGCGTTATTGTCGTACTTTTTCACTGATGCTTAAATCAGGCGTGCCACTGATCCAGGCCTTGAATTTGTGTTCGCGGGCGGTGGGTAATGAGCACCTGGCGAAAAAAATTCGCGATATGCGCAGTGGCATCGAGCGTGGTGAAACGCTATTAAATATCAGTGCGGCCAGTAATATGTTTACCCCACTGGTTTTGCAGATGATTGCCGTTGGCGAAGAGACCGGTCAGATAGATGAGCTGCTTGAGGAAGTGGCGACCTTCTATGATGACGAAGTGGATTATGAGCTGACAAATCTTAGCGCCAAAATTGAGCCGATTTTAATTGGCTGTATTGCCGGTATTGTTGCGGTGCTGGCATTGGGTATCTTCCTGCCGATGTGGGACATGATGAGTGTGATGCAGGGTAAAGGCTGATAGTGGCCAGGATAGTGCCAAGTGTTCTAGAATTATGAAATAAGTCATTGAATTAATATTAAAAATATTGGTTTTTGTGAAAGCCGTCATAATATTTTGATCTATACTGAAAGTACAAAGAAGGAAAGGTGAATAATGAATAGGGTGATACACAGTCGCAGGACGACTCAAGGCGGATTCACTTTTATCGAGTTAGTCGTTGTCATTATCCTGATTGGTTTATTGTCGGCGGTGGCCTTGCCGCGTTTTCTTAAGGTTACGGATGAGGCGCAACTCTCCTCCTTGCAGGGGGTGAGCGGTGGTTTGGCAACCGCGGTTGCGATGTCTCATGCGCAGTGGATTGCTGATGGAAATAGCTCCCCGGCGCCAACGGATGCGTCGAATAAAACCCAGGTAAATATGGATGGTGTGATTATCTATATGAATGAAAATGGTTGGCCCGCCAATACGGACTCTGCTGCAGAATCCAGTATTAATGGCCAGTCCGATGATGAGTGTCTGCAGGTTTGGAACAACGTGTTACAAAGTGCGCCACCGGCGACAACCCTGACAGATCAGCGACCCAGTAATCGCTACTTTGTCAGTGTCGAAACCATTGGCGGTAATATTTACTGCCGTTACGAGATGATTATTAACAGTACCGAAAGTGCAATACCAACACATTACATTGACTACCGGGTTTCCACGGGTGAAGTTATTCCGCGGTTTCCAAATCAATAACTAAAAGTATATTTTGAGGGTTAGATAAAATGAGAATGCAACGAAAGCAACAGGGTTTTACATTGATAGAATTGGTAGCGGTGATTGTACTGCTGGGTATTTTGGCGGTAACGGCTTTGCCGCGCTTTGTTAATTTGCAGGGCGATGCCAGAGAGTCTGTTCTTCAGGGTTTAAAGGCGAGTATGCAAGGTGCAGCTACGCAGGTGTATTCCAAGGCATTGATTGACTCAATAGAGACCGGGGCCAATACCGTTACAGTGGGTGTTACAGTTGTTGATACTATTGCCGGATTTCCAGCAGCCAATAGCGTCGACGGAACCAACTCAGGAGTTCTGGGTGCAATTGAATATGATGCTGCGGTATTTGTGGATAATGCAACCAATGCAGCAGGCTCTATTTCTATTGGTTATGATCTGGATAATGATAACGATGTGACCAATGATGACTGCTATATTATCTATACTGATTCCGTTGGTAATGGAGTGATGCCAGCTATTGATGTGTCAAACATGAGCAGCTGTTGATAGGACTATATGGGTTTAAAAAGGGAGGCACTTTGCCTCCTTTTTTAGATTTTACTTATTGAGTTTTTAACTCTATTTGTGTCAAGAATGTGTATAAATCAAGATCATTCTTATAAATGCTCCCACACTGCTTTGTTGACAGGCGTCGCGGGCTTTACCTTGATAGAATTGGTTTCAGTTATTGTACTGCTCGGAATTTTATCGGTAACTATCGCGCCTCGATTTATGACAAAGGGTGGATTTTCAGAATACGCCGTACAAGATGAAATTGTTTCCGCCGCACGACTGTCCCAGCAACGGGCGATGTATGAGCAGGATGAGAATATTTGCTATCGTTTGTTGATAGCGAGTAATGTCTTTGGCGCACAAAGAGGAGTGCGCACATTACCCTCAGACCCCTATAGCTTTAACTGGATAGGCCCGGATGAAGATTGGCGTAACGGTATTGATGTTGAAAGTGGTGTGACTGTTGCAGATAAAACAGTCTATTTTGATGGTTTGGGTAACGCGCTGAATAATTGTGGTGGAACATCAGCAAATTTTACCATTAGTGTAATGGGTGAAACATCCCTGGAGGTTTTTATCAATGCGGTGGGTTTTATCCAGGCCCGCTAAGGGTTCTTTACAAAATGGCGCCACCTTGATTGAATTGGTGGCGAGTATTGTTCTTTTCGCATTTGCATCTTCGCTGTTATTTAATCTGTTTTTTTCTCAATCACGAAATTCTGTTGAGCCGATGTTTCAAATTCGTGCTGCCGAGCTAGGGCAGGCGCTGATGGATGAAGTGCTGGCTAAACGCTATGACCACCTTACTCCACTCGGGGGAGTGCCTCCCTGTACAACGTGTACTGCCGCAGCAAGTTTGGGTCCAGAAGGGGCAGAAACCAGAGTGAGCTACAACGATGTTGACGATTACCACTTTTATTGCGGCCCGCCAAATAGTGATATAAAAAATTCCCTGGCCGAGTCACCAAAAGATTTCCAGAAATTTAAAATGAGTATCTGCGTTTACTACGATGGCGACTACGATGGTGTTGTGAATGAGGCGGGTGCCACCGAGATGAATGCCAAGCAGATCGTTATTGATATATTTCCTCCGAGCGGTGCTGGGCTGGATGGAGCGATTCGCTTTATTGCCTATCGGAGTAATTTCTGATGGTTATTTCTCAAATAAAAAATGCTAATTTTCAGCGCGGTTTTACCCTGGTGGAAATGGTTGCTGTTATTGTGCTTTTGGGCATATTAGCGGTGGGAAGTACCCGCTTTATTGCTGATGCAGTACAGATTTTTCAGGATACTACCCGCCGTGACACTCTCGCCCAACAGGGACGATTTGTAGTCGAGCGAATCAGTCGAGAGTTGCGCAATGCTTTGCCGGGCAGTATTCGCGTTAGTGGCGACTGTTTAGAATTTTCTCCCATTGAAGCCGCATCCTCTTATCTGGGGAATGTTGCTGATACACATAAAACCAGTTTTCAGTCTGTTGATTTTGACTATACCAGCACTGCCGTCAGTAATCGTCGAGTGGCTATTTATACTATCGAGAACAAGGATGTTTATATCTATAACCGCAAAGCGGTGGTAGATCTTGATCGAGTAGATACTGCGAGCGCCAATCAACGGCAAGTGCATCTGAAGAACTATACTAACCCCGGTCATAAATTTAGGCGAGAATCACCACAACAACGTTTTTATATTGTCACTCGCCCCGTTAGTTTTTGTCTGCGCAGTGGTGCCTTGTATCGTCACAGTGAATATGGCTGGAATAATCCGCAATCGACAGCACTCGCGGATATTGGTGCGGGTTTGTTGCTTGCTAATCATATTCAGCTTATTGATGGTGCTGATACTGTGATCCCCTTTCGATTTTCTGCGGGTACTTCCCAGCGCTCTGCGGTGACACAGCTTGATTTGCGTTTTAACGATACAAGCGAGCCAGATGAATGGGTTCGCTTTAGTCAGGAAGTGTTTGTCAGGAATACGCCATAGTGCATGAAATGAATATCGTATCAGAGCCTAATAAAATGATCAGCGCCAACCGCTTTAGACGCCTGCGTTTATCGGTTCTTTCTTTGTTTTTCAGTGTGGTGACGGTTGACTGTATTGGACTTAGCTTCTTTGACGACGATTGTGCCGAAGTGTTTCCTGATGGCGCACAAACTAATAGTAACAGCGGAGAGTTGAAATTTGAGGAGGGGGCAAAAATTATCAATAATCCTGACCTCACTGTGGCGACAAGAAA
>JAUXDF010000277.1 GCA_030618505.1 Spongiibacteraceae bacterium
CAGGCCACCCGAGAGGCCCTGCAAAGTGCCGCGCAACAGGCTGATTGTATTATCTCCAGTGGTGGCGTATCCGTTGGTGAAGAAGATTATGTTAAAGCGCAGGTTGAGGCGCTCGGAGAGTTGCGTTTATGGAAACTGGCGATTAAGCCGGGTAAACCACTGGCTTTCGGCCAAGTGCAAGGCACTCCCTTTATTGGTCTGCCCGGTAACCCGGCTGCCGCTTATGTTACCTACCGTCTGGTTGCCCAGCCCTACCTTTCTCAAATGCAGGGTAATAAACTATCAAAACCGGTGTTACTGCCGGTGCGGGCGCAGTTTGATAAACCCAGGAAGGGTTTGCGTTGTGAGTATCTGCGCGCCCGGGTGATGATGCTTGATGGGCAAATGGTCGGTGAAATCTATAAGAATCAGAGTTCCGGCGTTTTAAGCTCGGTGAGCTGGGCGAACGCCTTAATTAAAGTGCCGATTGGTGTAACGGTCGCCCGTGGAGATACGGTCATGGCGATGCTGCTGGAAGAGCCATTTCAGGCTTGATGCATGAAATTGTAGGGTGTACCTAAAACAGGGCACAAGTGGCTCCCGCACCAATATTGAGCCCAATGGTGCGGAGGCCGCACCCTACGAGAATAGCTATTTCTGATAACGCTCAAATACCAATGAAGCGTTTGTTCCACCAAAACCAAAGCTGTTAGACATCACTCGATTGAGCGTAATATCATCCTTGCGTTGCTGAACAATGGGGATGTCACCCACTTCTTCATCCAGATTATCGATATTGGCAGAGGCAGCAACAAAGTTATGTTGCATCATCAATAAACTATAGATAGCCTCCTGTGCGCCGGTAGCACCTAAAGAGTGTCCGGTGAGCGATTTGGTTGAACTGACCAACGGGATATTTTTACCAAAAGTTTCTCTGATCGCCTTAAGCTCTTGAACGTCTCCGGCCGGGGTGCTGGTGCCGTGGGCGTTAATATAGTCGATGTCACCATTAACTGTGCTAATGGCTTGTTGCATGCAGCGCACGGCACCTTCGCCCGAGGGAGCGACCATATCGTAACCGTCGGAGGTGGCGCCATAACCCGTTAGTTCGGCGTAAATAGTCGCTCCGCGCTTGATAGCGTGGTCGAGCTCCTCAATTACCAGCATGCCACCACCGCCAGCGATAACAAAACCATCCCGGTCTGCATCATAAGCGCGGGAGGCAATTTCCGGTGTCTCGTTGTACTTGGTAGAAAGCGCTCCCATCGCATCAAACAGACAGGAAAGTGACCAGTGTTCCTCTTCTCCGCCACCGGCGAAAACAATGTCCTGCTTGCCTAGCTGAATCTGCTCCATCGCCGCCCCAATACAGTGAGTGGAGGTGGCGCAGGCAGAAGAAATGGAGTAGTTCACGCCCTTGATTTTAAAGGGGGTCGCCAGGCAGGCTGATACCGTACTGCCCATGGTCTGGGTAACACGATAAGGGCCAACACGTTTAATACCCTTGTTGCGCAGTATGTCTGCCGCTTCAACCTGGCTTGAGGACGATGCCCCGCCGGAGCCGGCGATAATGCCCGTGCGTGGGTTGGATACTTGTGCCTCAGATAGCTTTGCATCGGCGATGGCTTGCTGTAATGAGAGATAAGCGTAGGCCGACGCCTTGCCCATAAAGCGCAGAGCTTTTCGGTCAATCAGTTCTTTCAGATTGATATCAATACTGCCGGATAGATGGCTGCGAAAGCCAAGCTCTTGATAAGACTCATTAATACGAATGCCTGAGCGACCCAGGCGCAGCGATTCAAGTACCGCTGGAATATCGTTGCCAAGGCAGGAAATTATGCCAATTCCGGTGACGACAACCCGTTTCATAGCTTACCTCTTTTATAATATCTACTTGAATTATCGGAGCTCCTGCTTTCGCAGAAACGAGGGGAAAAATCACGCCATTTGATGGTGAAAACTAACCCGCAACTATGCACATTATCTCACAGTCACAGGTAGTAATCTTTGATTTCAGTTTCACAATAGTCGTTTGTGCTAGTTCAGGCTAAAAATCAGCCTTTTCTGCTGAGAAGAGCCCGACACGGAGATTATTTGCGGTATATATTTCCTTGCCGTCAACAGACATTACACCGTCGGCAATTCCCATAATTAATCGGCGCTCAATCACTCGCTTTAAGTGCAGGTGGTAGGTAACCTTTTTAGCGCTCGGCAAAACCTGTCCGGTGAACTTGATATCGCCTGAGCCCAGCGCTCGTCCCTTGCCGGGGTTGCCTTTCCAGCCCAGGAAAAAGCCAACCAATTGCCACATCGCATCCAGTCCAAGGCAGCCAGGCATAACCGGGTCGCCGGGGAAGTGGCATTTAAAAAACCACAGATCGGGGTTAATATCCAGCTCAGCAATGACCTCACCTTTGTCGTATTTTCCGCCACTGGTGGATATATGAGTGATGCGATCGAGCATCAGCATATTGTCCGTGGGCAGTTGAGCATTACCTGGCCCGAAAAGCTCCCCGTTACCACAGGAGATCAGGTCTTCTTTCGTAAATGAGCTTTGATTAATCATAAAGTTCGATCGTCGTTTTGGGCTGCTAGATATGTGTTTTTATTGGCAAGAGCGGCTTGTTTTGATGAGTCTGTCGCTGGAAGGCATCATTGTACTGACTATCATCTGCTTGTCCACTCCATTGAAGAAGCTAATTGCTTGAAAAGAAGCTGCTTTTCAAATTCGAATTCGTGTGAAGAGGTAGTATACTGGAGGCTTTACTGCAAAATTTAGCCGCCGCTGTTTTACCTTAAGGCAGACACAAGCCAATAGACTTGAAGGAAAGATTAATGTTAATACCAGTATTGTTGTCAGGGGGAGTGGGTAGCCGCTTGTGGCCGGTATCAAGGAAGCAATACCCCAAGCAGTTTTTACCCTTGGTTGGTGGTGAATCCACCATGCTGCAGCAGACTCGTGCGCGTCTTGAAGGCCTGCCCCTTAGGGATGAGACTATCGTTGTTTGTAACGAGGGTCATCGTTTCCTGGTGGCTGAGCAGATGCGAACACTGTCGACCAAGGCAACCATTATTCTCGAACCTGAAGGCAAAAACACTGCTCCGGCAGTTGCGCTGGCCGCTTTGCAGGCTCTAAAGCAGGATAAGGATGCAGTGCTTTTGGTGTTGCCTGCCGATCATGTGATTCTTTCACAGGAGGCTTTTCACGATGCGGTACGACAAGGCCTGGAGGATGCACGCAAGGGTGCTCTGGTGACTTTTGGCATTGTCCCGGACAAAGCGGAAACGGGTTATGGTTATATTCAGCGTGGTGCGGAAATTTCAGCCGCCGGTTATCGCATTGAAAATTTTGTTGAAAAGCCCGATGCCCAAAAGGCCGCAGAGTATTGTGAGAGCGGCGAGTATTATTTTAACAGCGGCATGTTTTTGCTACAGGCGGCCAGCTATCTTGAAGAGTTGCAGCTTTATGCACCTAAAATGATGGCAGCTTGTCAAAAGGCCTTTGATCGGGCAGAAAATGACCTTGATTTTATCCGTATTGATCCACAGGCTTTTGCCTCCTGCCCCAACGACTCGATTGACTATGCCGTCATGGAGAACACTAAAAATGGTGTGGTGCTGCCGCTGGATTGTGGCTGGAGTGATGTTGGTTCATGGTCGACCTTGTGGGAGGTTGAGAGCAAGGATGAGCAGGGTAATGTCTTGCAGGGTGATACCCTGACCCATGATGTTACCAACAGTTATATTCGCAGTGATAAGCGCATGGTAGCAGCCGTTGGCGTCGATGATCTGGTCATTGTGGAAACCGCCGATGCTGTGCTGGTTGCGGATAAGAAAAAGGTTCAGAATGTTAAGGAAATCGTCAAGGTACTGCAAAGCCAGGGGCGAGGAGAGGTGCTAACCCACACCACCGTCTATCGGCCCTGGGGTTCCTATGAATCACTGGTCGAAGATGGTCGTTTTCAGGTAAAACGCATTATTGTTAATCCGGGGCAAACCCTGTCATTGCAGATGCATCACCACCGAGCGGAGCACTGGATTGTCGTTAAGGGTACGGCCAAAATCATCAATAACGACAAAGAGCTGCTGCTGGGCGAGGATCAATCGACTTACATCCCGCTGGGACACTGCCATCGCCTAGCCAACCCTGGTGTGATACCTTTAGAGATAATTGAAGTGCAAACCGGTAGTTATCTGGGTGAAGATGATATTGTCCGATTTGAAGATGTCTATGGCCGTTAATATGGCTGCTAATTCCGTTATTTGAATAAACAAGAAAAAGGAAGTGTAATGATGAAGAAGTGTTTATTCCCGGTAGCCGGTTATGGAACCCGTTTTTTACCTGCCACCAAATCCATGCCGAAAGAGATGCTGCCAGTGGTTAACAAACCGCTGGTGCAATATGGCGTTGAAGAGGCAATCGATGCCGGTTTAACAGAAATTGCCTTTGTGACGGGGCGGGGCAAACGTGCCATTGCGGATCATTTTGATATCAGCTATGAGTTGGAAAGCCAAATTGCCGGTACTGGCAAAGAGGGTTATCTGAAAAGTATTCGCGGTGTGCTGGATAAGGGAATGTTTTCCTATACCCGTCAGCGTGAAATGAAAGGCTTGGGGCATGCGATCCTGACGGGAAAAACTTTAATCGGTAACGAGCCCTTTGGTGTAGTACTTTCCGACGACCTGTGTGTGAATACCTCCGGTGATGGTGTTATGGCTCAGATGGTAAAACTCTATAAGCAATTTCGCTGCTCGATTGTTGCCATTATGGAAGTGCCCGCCGATCAAGTGCATAAATACGG
>JAUXDF010000218.1 GCA_030618505.1 Spongiibacteraceae bacterium
GCTGCAGAGGTAAGCACAGGGAATGGCTATCCTGGCTGGCAGCCGAACTATGACTCTGCGTTACTGAAAAACATGCAAGCATTGTATAAAAAAGAGTTTGGTAGAGAGGCTGCAGTCAAGGTGATTCATGCGGGCCTGGAATGCGGTCTGTTCGGTACGAGTTACCCCAATTGGGACATGATCTCTTTTGGGCCTGATATTCGTTACCCACACTCCCCGGATGAGAAAGTACATATCGCCAGTGTCGAGCGATTCTGGCATTTTTTGAAGCTGTCTTTGCGTTGAGCCTTTGCTTTGAACCAGGAAAACTCAAAGGGCTCCAGCTGAGTTTTTCCAGCTTGAAAGAAACTGGCTATACTTACGGCAGCACAATAAATATTTAATTTATCTCGAAAAGGAAGGTAAATCACTATGTCTACTGTTGTTGGCGATATTATGACAAAAGACGTTATGGTTGCGCGTGATCATTGGTCAGCAAAGGAGCTGGCAGTGTATTTTTCCGACAATAGGATAACGGGTACGCCGGTGGTGGATATCAACGGAGAACTTCTCGGAGCTGTCAGCGTCACCGACTTGGTAAAAGTCACCGGCTATGGTGATATCAAAGGTGCACAAGTAGATTCTGTCCAGAATTATTTTTCCTCTTTTTTGGGACAGTCATTCAGTGAAGGTGATGCTCAGGGTTTAATGGATATGGCGGCAGGCTCATTTAATGTTCGCGATATCATGACCTCCACTATACAAAAAATCTCACCTGAACTGGCTGTGAAAGAGGCGGCAAAGTTGCTGGTTGATAAAAACATTCACCGGGTATTTGTGATTGATAATAATGACCAATTGGTGGGTATCTGTAGCAGTACGGATTTACTGCGTTATTTTAGTCAAACTTGAAGGTGCCCCTGGATAAGGATCTTTTGGCCCTTTGTAAAGAGAAGATTGATCAGGCTGATGGCCTGCTGATTACTGCCGGTGCTGGTATGGGTGTTGACTCAGGGTTGCCGGATTTTAGAGGCAATGAAGGTTTTTGGCAGGCCTATCCGAAGTTCAAGCATTTGGGTCTTTCTTTTATGGATTTGGCAAATCCTCGCTGGTTTTACGACAAGCCCAGTCAAGCCTGGGGCTTTTATGGTCACCGTTATAATCTGTATAAAAATACCCCGCCCCATCCCGGTTTTGACAGTTTACGTCGCTGGTGTGATGAGAAAGCTTTGGGTGGTTTTGTGTTTACCTCCAATGTTGATGGACATTTTTTAACAGCAGGTTTTGTCGAGGATCAACTGCTTGAGTGTCACGGCACCATTAATCATCTGCAATGCCTGGAGCGTTGTCGTGATCATATTTGGCCTGCGCAGGCACTTGAGCTAAGTATTAATGAGCAGGAGCTGTTGGCCGAGGGACAACTACCCACTTGCCCAGACTGTGGTGGTATTGCCCGTCCAAATATTCTTATGTTTGGTGATATGGGCTGGAACCCGCATCGCACTGACCTGCAATACCGGCGCTACCATCGCTGGCTTGAACGTGTCACTAGCCCCGTGGCTAGCAAGAAGCACCTGGTGGTTCTGGAGTTTGGTGCCGGGGTGGCGGTACCCACGGTGCGTCACGAGTCAGAGTCGGTTGAAGCTCAGTTGATACGCATAAATCCCAGAGATACTGCAACACCCCAAGGCGGTATTGTTCTGGAGTGTGGTGCTCTGGAAGCTATAGAACAGCTTGATTGCCTGTGACCTTCTATTGGCTGTGAAGGTGGCGAAGAGCATTGTTTGGATACAGGCATGAGCGATTACATGAAAAAATCCATCAAGAAAGACCTTATTGCCTCAATGTTAAAGTGCTGGCTGGATAATTGAACGGCATTAAAAGAGGCAGCATTCTGATTAGTTGCTAGAATTGAGGGTGTGCCATGAAATAGTGTGGCTGGTTTTTCACATTGGCTGTAAATCTGCCTTTGATGACGCGATTTGAGGCGGATAAAAGAAGGAAAAACATCACCTATAAAAAAAAGAGCTAAAAATGTGAATTAATAATGAAAAATGAATTAAAATAGGGCAAAACTTGCTGTGGATGCTAGTTTGATAGCTACTGTAAATAATCGCCGTGATCATCTTGGTGATGGATACAGTGACAGATACAGCACCACATAATACTAAAAATACTAACACCAATATGGTCATCGCATATGAAAAAGGGACACAATATACAAGATCCATTCTTGAATGTTTTACGCAAAGAGCGCATTCAAGTATCTATTTTCCTGGTTAACGGCATTAAATTGCAGGGTACCGTGGACAGCTTTGATCAGTTTGTACTGATGTTAAAGAACGTATCGACACAACTGGTTTATAAGCATGCGATCTCTACCATTGTGCCATCGCGCAATGTCAAAATTCCGGTTCAGGAAGATGAGGGAGAGCAGGCCTAAGCTTTTGAACCCGTGACAGCCCTGACTGCACTCTCTTGGCAAGGGTTTTCCTCAGTCAGAGGCCGCATCTCAGTAGCATTATATTTTCTTTCTGATTTCCGTGCCCTCGCGTGGGAATGAGAGTTTTTCTCGGCTTTAGCTTCTGCTGTAGTATGAGTTTAATGTTGCCTAAATCGAGGCTATATCTTTCAGCTATTTGTTCAGCAAAGGCACAAAGTTCGTCATTCCGGCAGTCTTTTAGCCGGAATCCAGTTTGCAGGACCCTGGATCCCCGACAAAACACTTCGAGGATGACGAAAATGGTGGGTTCAAAGTGTTTATTTTATTATGCTGAATAATTACGTTTACCCTTACGCCTTTTGGACCGTTTTTTGATCATCTTAGGGCTGGGCTTAAGATCTTTTAACCCCGTTGGAAGTGCTGTGGCACTTTGCTCAATCAAGCCCTGAAGCGATGTTGTCAGTGGCTTCATAAAAGCCTCATAATTACTTTCACGCTTACTTATCGCTGCCAGCTCAGCTTCCCATAAGGCGGTCATGTCGGCCCGGGTGGCGGATTCGGGCAGGCTGAGTATCAAGGCCTTACCCGTCGCCGTTGCTTTAATAAGCTTGCCGCTTCTGGTGATATAATCGCGCTTAAACAGCAGTTCAATAATGCCTGCACGGGTAGCTTCTGTTCCCAAGCCATCGGTTTCTTTCAGCACTTTTCGAATGTCAGGGTCTTTTACGAAACGGCTAATGCCTGTCATCGCTGCTAACAAACTGGCATCTGTAAAGTGTTTTGGTGCTTGGGTCTGCTTTTCTATCAGCTCTCCCTTTACGCAATGAAGTTTATCCCCCTTTGTTAGTGGGGGAAGCTGAAGGGGAGTTGCATTATCCTGCTGTTTTGTACTGGATGGTTCTTTCTTTAATGCACTTTTAAATGCACTCTTAAATGCACTTTTAGATAAAACAGTCCAGCCCTCATCGCTTATTTGCTTCGATTTTGCGACAAACCGGCCGCCGGCAATACTGAGTTCGATGTGCTCTTCTCGGTATTGTTGTTTTGGGTAAAATTGGCACAGGTACTGACGGGAAATCAGTTCATAGAGTTGTTTTTCTTGCTGACTGAGCCTTTGGCCGGATAGCGATTTTTCTGTGGGTATAATAGCGTGGTGGGCATCCACTTTATTATTGTTCCATGCCTTGCTTTTCAAATCCGGGTTGGCATCTTTGCAAGCTGTGCCGAGAGTAGAGCAGTTTTTTTCTATGGCTTTGATGATATTGCCGGCTTGGTGAAAATGATCATTGGGCAGGTAGCGGCAATCGGAGCGGGGATAGGTAATAAGTTTATGCCGTTCATACAGCGCTTGGCAGCCATCAAGTGCCTGCTGTGCGCTCATATTAAAACGTTTGGCGGCATCGATCTGCAGGGCAGATAAATTATAGGGTAGTGGTGGGGCAGCACTTTTGTTTTTTCGAGAGACATTACTGACCTCCGCTATTTGCCCTTTAATGCGTTTGATAACATTTTCTGCCAGTGCTTTTAGCAGGACTCTGTTTTCCTCGTCCATATAAGTTTGGCAAGATTCACTGGGCTGCCATTTGGCCTTAAAATATTGCTTGTCACTGGTTTCCAGCAGAGCGAGAACTTCATAAAAGGGGTGGGAGATGAAGTTTTCTATCACCTGATCCCTGCGTACAATTAAACCCAGTAGTGGTGTTTGAACACGCCCCACCGACAGCAATCCCTGGTAACCCACTTTTTGTCCCTGCAAGGTGTAGGAGCGCGTCATGTTAATGCCATAAAGCCAGTCAGCACGTGAGCGGGCCAGTGCTGAGGTGGAAAGGGGCACAAAGTCGCGGTTATCTCGCAGATTAGTTAATGCCTTGCGAACGGCCGGCAGGTTGAGGTCATTAATCAGGCAGCGTTTGACGGCATTGAGTTTTGTTTTGGGCAGCCCCGAGTGAGCGATCACCTGGTCAACCAATAATTGGCCTTCTCTATCGGGGTCACCAGCGTGAACAATCTGATCGGCTTTTTTGATCAGTTTTTTGATAACGGTTAACTGCTTGCGTGTTTTAGTTTTGGCGACCAGCTTCCACTGCTCCGGAATGATGGGAAGATCCTGTTGCCGCCATTTTTTGTATTGGCTGTTATAGGCTTCAGGCTCGGCCTGCTCGAGAAGATGGCCGATGCACCAGCTAACGCAGTCACCGTTACCGAGACGAATATAGCCATCTTCACGTTGATGCGGTTTGGGCAGGGCATCGGCAATGGCACGACCCAGACTGGGCTTTTCTGCGATATAAAGTTTCATCGGTCCCTGTTGGGTGTGGCTGGCCAATTGAATGCGGTACTGATAATACATACAGTATTGCTTGTGCTTGAAAAAGTCAACTGATCTCAGGGAAGCTAACAACCCGCAAGCCCGGATTCCACAAGCTCTTTCCAGCCTACGCTGTGCTCGGTTTTTATTTTAATGGCATAGCGGGCACCCTGCATAACGCGGATTCAAATATGATGCGCAAGAATACTGGATTTAACGATATACTGTACCTTGGTCATACCAATAACAAAAACAACGATACGCGCTAAGATGCTAATAAAGAGATCGATTCAAACGCTGCTGTTTTACCTGTGTTGTGCCGGGCAGGCGAATGCCTATCAGTCAATATCAGTAGGAGCGCATTACCTTAAGGGTGAATATGGCGAGCCGGTGGAAACCAAAATGTGGTATCTGCCTGTGACCTTGAAACATCGCTCCAGTAAATGGATGGCAC
This sequence comes from Spongiibacteraceae bacterium, assembly GCA_030618505.1. Classification (GTDB taxonomy): domain Bacteria; phylum Pseudomonadota; class Gammaproteobacteria; order Pseudomonadales; family PIVM01; genus JAUXDF01. The sequence continues at coordinate 5,185 of JAUXDF010000218.1, forward strand.
AGCTCACTGTTCCTTATTTGAAACTTGATGGCCCTAGTAATGTGGTCGGTGGTATTCGTGAGCCTTTGTCTACTGGTGGAGGTGATGGCGATGCGGTGTCAGAGCAGGGCCTGGGTGATGTGATTGCAAAGGGGAGCTATAACATTCTTTATAATGCAGAGAAACAGCTGCTGCTTGATGTGCAGGCGCGCTGGAAAATTCCTACTGCTGATGAGGAAAAAGCGTTGGGAACCGGGCAGGATGATTATAGCCTGCAACTTGATATAGCCAGGCGCTGGAATGAATATAGTGGTTTCGCTTCTCTGGGTTACAAATGGCGTGGTGATGGCAGTATTAACAGAGAAGTGGAGACACAAGCAGGAACTCGTGAGTTGGTTTCCCAACAGTTGTCACTGGATGATGGTGCGTATGTCTCACTGGGAGCAATCTGGCATTATCAGACGATGTCTCAGTTAGGTATGGTTTGGGATTATCGTGAACCTGCAAACAAAGAGAACGCAGCTATTCAGGAAGCCATTGTTTATGGTAAATGGCGACTCGATCGCCATTGGAGTGTTATGACTTATTTCGGACGTGGTTTTTCCCTCAATAGCAGTGATGCTACCCTCGGTCTTCAATGCGGCTACCGTTTTTAGTCAGAAGGGACAGTCCCTCCCCGCAAAAGCAGGGTGCTGCAAAAGGGGGTTCCCTTCTCCCATTAACTGTAGTGTTAAATTGCCGGATAGCCACCACCACACTACTTGCACAATATATCGAACAAGTTATA
>JAUXDF010000284.1 GCA_030618505.1 Spongiibacteraceae bacterium
CCTGCTATTGGACCCTCGGTTCTTCGTACACCCACAACAACGCTGGTTTGTGAAGAAGCCACTATAGAGCAGATAGAATCGGCTATTGAAGATTTTGGTGATGCCGCCCGTCGTGCCCAGCAAGCTGGCTATGATGGTATAGAGCTTCACTCTGCGCACAGTTACTTATTGATTGGATCGTTTCTTTCTCCTATTAGAAATCATCGTCAGGATGAGTATGGTGGAAAACTTGAAGGGCGAATGAAGTTACTGCTTCAAGTACTTGAAAATATACGTAAAAAGGTCGGTGATGATTTCCCTATTACCCTGCGTCTTGCTGGTTTTGAAAGAGACCCCGGCGGGCGTACTATTGATGAAACACAACGAATGATCCCCATTCTGGAAAAAGCGGGTGTCAATTGTTTTCATATTAGCGGCGGTGTTACCGATGCTTCAATATCAAAAATCATCGCTGGCTCAGCACATCCGACCGGCCTTAATCTAGCCGCAGCACGAGCAGTCAAGTTAGTTGCATCCGTGCCTGTTATGGTGGTTGGCCGGTTGTGGGATGCTGATTTGGCTGAACAAGCCATCGCCAATGACGATGTCGATATGGTGGTGATGGGCCGGCCGTTTTTTGCTGACCCCGAATTCCCTAATAAACTAAAAGAAGATCGGCAAAAAGATATTCGATGGTGTAACTCCTGTGAAGTCTGTGTTGATGACATGATGGCTAATCAGAGCGGTGTTACCTGTTCGCTCAATGCGAGATGCTGTAGAGAGGCGCAATTCCCCCTCGATAAAGCCGCCGTATCATCCAAGCGTGTTGTGGTTATTGGTGGCGGCCCGGCAGGTATGGAAGCTGCCCGTATCGCCTGCGACCGTGGGCATAAAGTAACATTGATTGAAAAAGAGCCGCATTTGGGCGGAGCATTCAAATATGCATCTGTGGTACATCCTGATAATCAGGTTTTTCTTCAGTATCTGACCCACCAAATGGAATCCTTACCTATTGACCTGGTGTTGGGAAAGGCTGCTACGGAGAATGAAATTAAAGCGCTTAAGCCTGATGCAATTATTGTTGCGACAGGTGCACAAATGTCCGCACCAGAACTCTTGGGTAGCGATCTGCCTCATGTCATTAAAGGGCCTGCGGTACAAAAACTGATTTTAGATATGGAAGCCAGTAAAGATAATATTCCCAGTGGTAAAATCGCCATTGTTGGTAGTGGCTTGATGGGCGTTGAACTAGCCGTTTACATGGCTAGGCAGGGAGCAAATGTACATATTCTTGATGCGAGTACGCGCATTGCACAAGAGCTTGGCAGAGGTAAAAAACGCCGCACAGAACATTTTGCGGATATGGATGCACTCGGCGTATCTATCAACACCGGCGTTGTTATCGAGCGCATTGCAGAAAAGACCATTGAGCTCAGTATTCAGGATGGATCGCACCATCAGCTAAAAGCAGATACAGTGATCCTTGTTGATTTACCCAAAGCTAATACTGAGCTGTTTGATCGAATTCAGTCCTTAGCTGCAGATGTGTACAGTATTGGCGATTGCACCGGGTTTGGATTAAGTAAAAAAGCAGTGCTGGAAGCGACACAGGTTGCCTATAAAATCTAGTATCGCCTATTTGCTGCATGTATTGATCATATTATTTAGCAAGAGAGAGCGTTAAGTTATGAATGTGCTTGTTGTCGGTGGCGCGGGTGTGACGGGTGTTGTTATTGTCAGAGATCTGCTGGAAAGCGGTTGCTCGGTTACGATATTACACCGAGGTGCTCACGAGCCTGATTTACCTGAGGAAGTGGAGCATATTCATACCAATCCCTACTCTTTGGAAGATTTACAGGGAGCACTCGAGAATAAATCCTACGATGTAGCGATTATCACCTACGGCCGACTCAAGTATGTTGCGCAGGCTCTTGAGGGGAAAACAAAGCGTATAATCACTGTTGGTGGTGCCGCTCCAATTTATAAAGGCTGGGGCGAAATGACAGCGCCTAATCCCTGGGAGACAACTGAACCAACACCCCTGTTTCTTGAAGAAGACCACCCCCTTTCAAAAACAGACGGTGTCGACAAGTTTGCCGCTGCGGTGCGCAGGGCTGAGCAGACCGTTATGCAAATGCACAGCGATGGTATATTCAACGTAACGCATTTTCGCTACCCACTGGTGTACGGCCCCAATAATATTGTCCCGGCAGAGTGGGGCATTATGCGACGAGTACGCGATAAGCAGCGTCAGCTTATTTTGCCTGGCGGTGGCTTAACAATAGTGTCCAGAGGCTATTGTGAAAACATTGCACACGCCATTGTCCTGGCGGTGAAAAACCCCAAAGCCTCTGCCGGAGAGGTCTACAATATCTGTGATAATGGCCTGATGTCGAATTATGAGTGGGTTGCATTGATCGCAAAGATAATGGATTTTGAGTTTGAGACCGTAAGCATTCCCTATGAAGTATTGCCCACAGGTTTTCGAGCAACACATCCGCAGCTACTCTATCGCCATCACGGTGTATTGGATATTAGTAAAATTAAAGAGCAGCTCGGCTATCGTGATAAAGTTTCCCCCGAAGAGGCGGTTAAGCGGACCATACAATGGTATAACGATAATCCCATAGCCGTGGGCGGGGAGGGTGAGCAAAATCTGGGTGATCCTTACGATTACGATTACGAAAAGCAGATTATCGAAGCGTACAAAAAGCATCGTGATAGTTTGACCGCTGAGATTGATAAAATGTCGCATATCCCGGTAACATGGAAGCACCCGTATTCAGGTTAATGTAAATAAATTATTCACTAATAGCTAACGATAGATAGCAGGAGAACATAATGGGAAATTGTTACAAGGCACAAGAGGCCAGCAAAAAATCCGCCAAATATGTTATGGGTAAAAACAGGGATGAATGGCTGGCACTATTTGCCGATGATGCCGTTTTGCAAGACCCTGTTGGTGTATCACCACTTGATCCTACTGGCTTGGGGCACATAGGGAAGGAAGCTATCGCTAAATTTTACGATACCGTTATCGCCCCAGGTGATATCACTATGGAAGTTATACTTTCTCATCCAGCGGGAGATGAGTGTGCCAATGTAATAAAGCTTACCAATGATATGGGTAATGGCATGGTTATTAAAACCGATTTAGTGGGTGTATATCGTGCTAATGATGAAGGTAAGGTAGTGTCATTAAAAGCCTACTGGGAATACAGTAAGATTGAAGAGCAAGTGACTAAATTGATGGGCGGCTAGTAGATTTAGAATCTATTTTGGCCTGAGTGAATTGAGTCATATTCTTTTTAAAGACATCCGCAAAACTATTTTTGCGGATGTCTTTGTGGTTTGCTTTTATAAGTATCATTTTTTGAAATGAGAAGAGGGCGGCACTTTGAAATTTTGGATATCTCTTGTTAATACTCTGGAAATTGATCAATTTATAGAGATTGCAAAAAAAGCAGAAGAACTGGGGTATGAAGGCATAACCGTTGCCGACCATCTGATTTATCCTGAAAAAGTTGACACAAAATATCCCTATTCTGATGATGGTAAAATCTGGTGGCCCAACAATAATCCCTGGACAGACCCCTGGGTTACGCTCACTGCCATGGGCGTTGCAACAAAAGAGCTGAAGCTCGCTACCAACATATATCTTGCAGCGTTAAGAGATCCTTTTACGGTAGCGCGCGCGACGAGTGCTGCCGCCATTTTTACCAACAACCGGGTTCGTTGCGGTGTTGGTGCTGGAATGATGAAAGAAGAGTTTGATCTTGTCGGTGTTGATTTCAAAGCACGCGGGCGAGTGCTGGACGAAGTTATCGAATGTATGCATAAACTGCACTCTGGTGAACCTGTTTCTTATAACGGTGAATTCTTTAACTTTAACGATGCCATCATGTCTCCGGCGCCCACTAAAAAAATTCCTGTTTGGGTAGGTGGTGTGAGTAAACCTGCGTTACGCCGCGCTGCGGCAAACGATGGTTGGATGAGCGTGCCGATGAAAAATGAGCCGCTTGCGAAAATGCTCTCGGAACTGTTCGAATTACGTAAAGCCTGCGGCAACTATGACGCCCCCTTTGATGCAATGCTGAGTCCTCTGGAGCTAATTAGGCAGGACTTTGTTGACACATTAGATCCCGCAGGAACCTACCACACTAACGTTTTGCCCTGGACTCCTTCACCTTGGGGAAAAGCATTCTGGGTTGAAGATGGCGAAGATCACTCCCTGTTTGAAGTGAAGTGTAAATCCATGGAGCGCTTTAGAGACATGATGCACAAGTTTGGTATGTGGGAGGGCTAAAAAGGGTAAATAGCCATTTTAAAATCACCCAAACAGACCGGGTTTATTAAAATGTTTGTTCGTTATTTTTGTAATGAAAATCAAATATTAAATAAAAAAATGTAACTATTCAGCAAAGGCACAAAGTTCGTCATTCCGGCAGTCTTTTAGCCGGAATCCAGTTTACAGAACTCTGGATCCCCGACAAAACACTTCGGGGATGACAAAAATGGTGAGCTCATAATGTTTATTTCATTATTCTGAATAAGTTACTAAAAAATATCACTGGGATTAAATGATGAAAATAAATGTATGTTTACCCTACATGGAACGAACAATAAATCGAAAATCAATTATCGATTGGTGCGATGCGCTTGAGCAGGGGCCTTATCATACTTTGTCGATTGGGGAACGTATCACCGGTTA
>JAUXDF010000055.1 GCA_030618505.1 Spongiibacteraceae bacterium
GACACGTACCCCCGATGCCCACTTCTTTACCGAAGTGCGTTATAAGGGTGCAAAAACGGTATCGATCACACCGGATTACGCTGAAGTATCCAAGCTGACGGATCAATGGTTAAACCCAAAACAGGGTACTGACTCAGCCCTGGCGATGGCGTTTGGTCACGTTATCTTAAAAGAATTCCATCTGGAAAACCCCAGCCAGTATTTTACTGACTATGTGCGTCAGTACTCTGATATGCCGATGCTGGTTATAATGGATGAGCACAAAGACGGCGCCCTCAAAGGCGGCCGTTTCCTGCGTGCATCCGATCTCGATGGCAACCTCGGTCAGGACAATAACCCTGAGTGGAAAACCCTCGCTTATGATGAAACCAGTGGCAACATTGTTACACCTCAAGGCTCCATCGGTTTCCGCTGGGGTGAAAAAGGCAAATGGAACATTGAAGAGCGCGAAGGCCTGGAAGGTAAAGAAACTAAACTCCAGCTTAGCCTGATCGATGGCGAGAAAAATGCCGCCCCGGTTGCTTTCCCCTACTTCGGTGATGAAGCCTACGGCGACTTCCACAAAACCGAGCACGGCGACATACAGGTACGCAATGTACCAGTACGCAAAATTAAACTGGCCGATGGCAGCGAAGCTACTGTTGCAACAGTCTACGACATGATGATGGCTAACTACGGTATTGACCGTGGTATCGGTGGCAAAAATGTCGCCGCAAGCTTTGATGATGACATTCCTTATACTCCCGCCTGGCAGGAGAAAATTACTGGCGTCAGCCGCGAGCAGGTTATCCAGATAGCCCGCGAATTTGCTGACAACGCCAATAAGACCCAGGGTAAGTCAATGATCATCGTGGGTGCTGCCATGAACCATTGGTATCACATGGACATGAACTACCGTGGCCTGATCAACATGCTGATTATGTGTGGTTGTGTCGGTCAAAGCCGTGGCGGTTGGGCTCACTACGTAGGTCAGGAAAAACTGCGTCCTCAGCCAGGCTGGTTACCACTAGCCTTTGCTCTGGACTGGACCCGTCCTCCTCGCCAGGCAAACTCGACCTCTACCTGGTACATTCACACCAGTCAGTGGCGTCACGAGAAGCTGGGCATGAGCGAAGTACTTTCGCCTCTGGCCGACAAAGGCGATTACCCCGAATCGCAAATTGACTGGAACGTTCGCGCAGAACGTATGGGCTGGCTACCATCAGCACCTCAGCTGAACCGCAACCCACTGCAAATCACTAAAGATGCAGCGGCAGCCGGCAAAGATCCCAAAGACTATGTTATTGAGCAGCTAAAAAGTGGCGATTTAAAATTTGCCAGTGAAGCTCCTGACAGCCCTGAGAACTTTCCGCGTAACCTGTTTATCTGGCGCTCTAATATTTTGGGCTCCTCGGGTAAGGGACATGAGTACTTCCTCAAGTATCTGTTGGGCACCCGAAACGGTGTCATGGAAGACGACCTCGGTGCAACCGGTGGACCCAAGCCGACGGAAGTTGAATGGGTAGACAAAGGCGCTGAAGGTAAAATGGATCTGGTAACCACGCTGGATTTCCGTATGTCCTCCACTTGTATGTATTCAGACATCGTCTTGCCTACCGCTACCTGGTATGAGAAAGACGATCTGAACACCTCTGACATGCACCCCTTTATCCATCCGCTGACGGCAGCGACCGACCCAGCCTGGGAAGCCAAGTCAGATTGGGAAATCTACAAGGGTATTGCCAAAGCCTTCTCTGAAGTATCTGAGGGCGTACTGGGTGTTGAGCAGGATCTGGTTACTGTACCTACCTTGCACGACACCCCAGGAGAGCTGGCCATGCCAACCGTGCTTGACTGGAAAAAAGGCGAATGCGATCCAATCCCCGGCAAGACTATGCCAAACCTGGTGGTGGTTGAGCGTGACTTCCCTAGCACCTACAAAAAGTTCACCTCACTCGGGCCCATGCTCGAAAAACTGGGTAACGCTTGTAAAGGTATTGCCTGGGATACTAAAAAGGAAGTTGAACAGCTGCGTGGCCTTAACCACACGGTAACGGAAGAAGGTATCAGCCTGGGGCAGCCCAGAATCGAAAGTGCTATTGATGCCTGCGAAGTGGTTCTGACACTGGCGCCTGAAACCAACGGTCAAGTCGCCGTTAAAGCCTGGGCCAACCTGAGTGAGACCACCGGACGCGATCACACCCATCTTGCTTTACCCAAAGCAGAAGAGAAGATCCGCTTTCGCGACATCGTCGCCCAGCCTCGCAAGATCATCTCCTCTCCGACCTGGTCTGGACTTGAAGATGAGCACGTAAGCTACAACGCTGGTTACACTAACGTTCACGAGCTGATCCCCTGGAGAACACTGACCGGTCGTCAGCAGTTCTATCAGGATCATGAGTGGATGCTGGCCTTTGGTGAAGGTTTACTGGTGTATCGTCCGCCGGTCAATACCAAGTCCGTGACACCGATCATGAACAAGAAGCCGAACGGTAATCCCGAGATCGCGCTTAACTGGATCACACCTCACCAAAAATGGGGTATCCACAGCGTCTACTCTGACAACCTGCATATGCAGACCTTGTCACGTGGTGGTCCAATTATCTGGATGTCCGAAGTAGATGCAGCCAAAGTTAATCTCGAAGATAATGACTGGGTTGAAGTCTTTAACGTTAACGGCGCCATCGCTTGTCGAGTGGTTGTTAGCCAGCGTGTTAAAGAAGGCATGGTGATGATGTATCACGCCCAGGAGCGGATTATCAATATCCCGGGTGCGGAAACCACCGGTACGCGTGGTGGTCACCATAACTCGGTGACCCGAACCATTATGAAACCCACCCATATGATTGGTAGCTACGCGCAACAATCTTATGGCTTTAACTACTACGGCACCGTGGGCTGTAACCGCGACGAATTTGTTGTGGTACGCAAGATGAACAAGGTGGACTGGCTCGACGGCCCTGATGGCGGCGACGCTCTACCTCAACCACTACCTGAAGAAGTATAGGAGGCGCAGCCATGAAAATTCGTTCACAAATCGGTATGGTGCTGAACCTTGACAAGTGTATTGGTTGTCACACTTGTTCAGTTACCTGTAAAAATGTCTGGACCTCGCGTGAAGGTGTTGAATACGCCTGGTTCAACAACGTAGAAAGTAAGCCTGGTATCGGTTATCCGAAGGACTGGGAAAATCAGGACAAATGGAACGGCGGTTGGGTTCGCAACGACGACGGCAGCATCAATCCTCGCATCGGTGGCAAGTTGAAGGTATTAACCAATATCTTCTTTAACCCTGACCTGCCTTTGATCGATGATTATTACGAGCCTTTTGATTTTGATTACCAGCACCTGCAATCAGCCAAGGAGACCGAGCACCAGCCTGTCGCTCGTCCTCGCTCTCTGATCTCTGGCAAGCGCATGGAAAAAATCGAGTGGGGTCCAAACTGGGAAGAGATTCTTGGTACTGAGTTTAAAAAACGCAGCAAGGACAAAAACTTCGATAACATGCAGAAGGAAATGTACGGCGAGTACGAAAACACCTTTATGATGTACTTGCCTCGCCTGTGCGAGCACTGCCTGAACCCTGCTTGTGTAGCTTCCTGCCCCAGTGGCGCGATCTACAAGCGCGAAGAAGACGGCATTGTACTGATCGATCAGAATAAGTGTCGCGGCTGGCGTATGTGTGTCAGTGGCTGCCCTTACAAGAAGATCTATTACAACTGGAAATCTGGCAAATCAGAAAAATGTATTTTCTGCTACCCACGTATCGAAGCCGGACAGCCTACCGTCTGCTCCGAGACCTGTGTTGGCCGTATCCGCTACTTGGGTGTATTGCTCTATGATGCGGACAAGATTAAAGAAGTTGCCAGTACACCGAGCGAAACTGATCTTTACGAGAAGCAGCTGGAAATCTTTCTTGATCCAAACGATCCGAAGATTATTGCCCAGGCTCGCAAAGACGGCATAGCCGATTCTGTTATTGAATCAGCCCAGAAGTCACCCGTTTATAAAATGGCGATGGACTGGAAAGTAGCGCTACCGCTACACCCTGAGTACCGTACTCTGCCCATGGTTTGGTATGTGCCGCCCTTGAGCCCGATTCAGTCAGCGGCTGATGCAGGCACTGTCGGCATGACCGGTATTATTCCAGACGTTGAATCCCTGCGTATTCCGGTGAAATATCTGGCCAATATGCTGACCGCCGGTGATGAGAAACCTGTTGTTCGCGCCCTGAAACGGATGCTGGCGATGCGCGCCTTTTACCGTGCTGAAAACGTTGAAAACGAGAAAGACCTTCAAGTTCTCGAAGACAATGACTTGACCGAACTTCAGGTTCGCGAGATGTACCGCTACATGGCGATCGCCAACTATGAAGATCGTTTTGTGGTACCAACGGCTCACCGAGAAGATGCTCTACATGAAGCTTACGCGGAACGCGGGGGTTGTGGTTTTAGTTTTGATAACAACACCTCTAGCGCTAGCCGCTCAGGTCTAAACATGTTTGGTGGTAAACAAACCACTAAAAGGGATGTCTTCAAAACCGTACAAACCTGGGAGAAATAACCGATGGATATTCTAAAGGTTGTTTCACACCTGATGGCCTACCCCACCCGCGAGCTCATTGAGCACCGGGCGGAGTTGGCCGACGTGGTGCGCGACTCCACAGATATTCCACCGGCCATGCGTCAGTCTTTAATCGAGATGATGGAAGAGATGGCCGGACGGGATCTAATGGATGTGCAGGAGGAGTACGGCGGATTGTTTGATCGAGGACGTTCGCTATCGCTACTAATGTTTGAACATGTTCACGGCGAAAGCCGTGATCGTGGCCAGGCAATGGTGGACCTGATGGCCAACTATGAAGAAGCCGGCTTTGAAATCTCGGTGCGTGAACTGCCCGATTATATTCCACTTTATCTGGAATACCTGGCCCAACAGCCAGAAATCGATGCACGCCACGGTCTGGATGGCATTGCCCATATTCTTGGTCTAATGAGCGCTCGATTGCAGGAACGGCAATCGCCTTATCATCTGTTATTTGATACCTTGTTGATTATCTCTGGTGCCGAAGTTGATATCTCCGCGCTGCGCAAAACGGCAGCTGCAGAGGAGCGCGACGACACTATGGAAGCACTGGATCAAGTCTGGGAAGAGGAAGCGGTTCGATTTGGCAGCGGCGATAACGCTGCCACCTGTCAGCCACAATCCAACGCCGGTGAAGCTCTCGCGCAACAAGCTCGCAAAGAACAGGCAAGCCCCATGCACTGGGTCGACTCAAACCAACAGGCCACCCCTGTCAAACATTAAGCATAGGCAGATTGGAGAAAATTATGTCTTACTTTGATACATTGTTTTTTGGGATTTATCCCTACATTGCTCTGCTGGTCTGTATCGTCGCCAGCATTATTCGCTACGACAAAGATCAGTACTCTTGGAAAACTGGCTCAAGTCAACTGCTGCGTGACACCAAAATGCGCAGGAACAGCAATATGTTTCATGTCGGGATTATCTTTATCCTTTTGGGACACCTTGTCGGACTGTTGACGCCAGCATCCATTTATCACCATGTAATTTCCTCCAGCGCCAAGCAAGTAGTTGCGATGAGCATGGGTGGTATCTTTGGTGTTATCTGCCTGATCGGCATGACTGGCTTGCTCAAGCGTCGACTCACTGACCCGCGTATCCGCGCGACCAGTACGCGCTCGGACATCGCCATTCTGATCATGCTCTACGTTCAGCTGATACTTGGCTTGATCTCCATTTTCTTCTCGATGGGACATATGGATGGTTCAGTAATGGTACTGCTGGGCACATGGGCACAAAGTATTGTGACCTTCCAGTTCGAACAGGCAGTTAATGCAATTTCCGGAGTTGACCTCATCTTCAAGTTGCACATCTTCCTGGGTCTGACCATCGTACTGATGTTCCCTTTCAGTCGTCTGGTGCATATTGCCAGCGTACCGATGAAGTACATGGGGCGTAATTACCAGATCGTCAGACAGAAACTGCACTAGGACTACCTAGCCGGCCAAACACTCGTTTGGCCGGCATAATTTCTCTCCCTAACCCCCCATTGGAGCAATACACAATGGCTGATGAACTCTCTGAAACTATTCCCCTCACACAACTCGACGAGCATGTCGTCACTGTTAATGGTGTCGAAATTGCGGAATTTCTAATCTCGGAGGAAGAGAAAAATTATCAAGAGCAGGATCGTCCACGCGAACGTGCCTCCGCCGCACTGGTGATTCGTCACCTGCTATTGGATGAAGTCGCCAATGAGGGTATCTCCACAAATGAAGGCGAAGAAGTAGCTCTTGAGCAACTGATGGAAGAAAAGATCAGCATGCCTGAAGCCGACGAAACTGCCCGTCGTAACTATTTTGAAAAAAACCGCGAACAATTTCACAGCTCCGACCTTTATGAGCTCAGTCATATTCTTCTCTCTGCGCCACCAAACTCCCTGGATGAACGCGCTGAGCACAAGAAGCTTGCAGAACAGCTTATTGAACAACTACAGCAACAGCCTGAACAGTTCGCAGCCCTAGCTAAACAACACTCCGCCTGCCCCTCCAAAGAAGTAGGTGGTAGTCTTGGCCAAGTCAGCAATGGCAGCACCGTTCCCGAATTTGAACGCCAGGTTTTCTGCTTGCCCCAAGGCCTGCATAACAAACCTCTGGAAACCCGCTACGGCTATCATATCGTCCGTGTGGATCGTCAAATTAATGGTAAAGCGCTCGAGTATGATATGGTCTCAGATCAGATCGCTGGTAAACTTTATCGCCAGTCTCAACGCCAGGCCATCAGTGAATATATCAATAGCCTGGTTATGCAGGCAGCTATCCATGGCGTAGACATGAAATCACTACAGCCAAGTGAGATTTAGACCCACTGGATCAGATCGGCAAAGCGCACCCATAAAGTGCGCCTTAAAAAACTCCTCGCCCCTCTTTGGTGCAACTATCAGCAAAGTAATCACAGCCCTGACTACATGCAGCCTCAATCCTTAAAAAATAGCTAACAAACTGATAAGGTAGCTATTCAGCGCAATAAAATAAATGCTCTGAACCCGCCATTTTAGTCATCCCCGAAGTGTTTTGTAGGGGATCCAGAGCCCTGCAAACTGGATTCCGGCTAAAAGACTGCCGAAATAACGAACTTTGTGCCTTTGCTAAATAAGTTACCTGATAACAAACAATATTAATCATATCCCAGCACCCGATAAGGAATTGGAATAACTTTTGCTACAAAGGTAAACATTCAGTTAAGTAATCAGCATTACAATGTCAAAAGGGTCTTGCTATGGAGTATCAGTTTTATACCACCGACGTATTTACCGACCAGGTTTTTGGCGGTGCGCCAATTCTGGTGTTCCCAGCAGCCGAAGGACTGGATGACAACACCATGCTTTCACTGACCAGAGAAATGCGTCATTTGGAAGCGGTCTTTGTCTTCCCTCCCAGCAATAGTGAAACCCAGGGTAAACTCCGAGTATTTGGACCGTTGGGGGAGCGCTCATACAGCATTCACACCACCGTCGCTGCCGCCCACGTATTAGCAAGCACCGGCGCTATCCCCTTGACAGAAACCCATACCCCTCTGATATTTGAGCACAATCAGGGCGTCGTCAGCGTCCACGTAACGCAAACTCCCGACAGCCCGCTGTTCACTCAGGTTTCCGTTTCCAGCAAACCGGTTATTGACCATTACGTTCCCAGCGAAACTGAGCTAGCCAATATACTGTCCCTGCAAATGAACGACCTGGAAAATAAAAAGTTTTCCCCGATGATGGTTGCCACCGAACGTCGCTACCTGATCGTGCCACTACGCTCCTTTGATGCCGTGCGCAAAGCTCGCCTTAATTTTAAAGCCTGGAACCAATCCTCTGGCCCTTCCTCCATGGTTGAGGAAATTCTGCTTTTCAGCCGGGAAACCGAGCAAATCAGCGCCAATTTCCATGTACGCCTGATCGGCCCGGATATTGCCGACCACGACGATCCTGCCGTCGGCGGTGTTATCCCCGCTTTTAGTGCCTTTCTTTGTGCCCACGAGCATATTCGCAAGGGAACCTACATCTTCGCCATTGAGCGCGGTTGCGCCGATGTTCGCCAAAGCATTTTGCATGTTGAGATGGATAACAAGGGAGAGCAGACACTGACAGTACGAACCGGAGGCAATGCGACCATCTCGGTCGAAGGCAAAGCTAAAATATCAAGCTAAATACTGTCGCTTTTAGCCTACGATAGTCGGAGTTTCAAGAGTATTTAAACCAGCAACCAACGGGCACTGGCACGAATGGCGCTTAGTTAAGCTATTTTAGCCCCCTCTCCCGCTTGCGGGAGAGGGTTGGGGTGAGGGAGAAGTATAATAGCCGCAGGTCTTAAATTAACGGCTTCGCCGCACCCCCTCATCCTGACCTTCTCCCCAAGGAGAAGGGACTAAAAGCCGTGATTCGGCTTAACTATGCCATTCGACACTGGCACTTATTACCACCGCCACTGCTAGTGTAATCAGCCTCCTCAGGCCCATTCTACTATCGCTTAGAAATTAGCGAGTCAGAGACACGAGCACTGCCTTTTATTGGCTTGCCACCACGCTGCCAGCGATGAAATTTTTCCACCCACTCCAGTAATTTTTCCGGCTTATGGGCCTTTTTCCACTCACCGGCAACATATTTGTTGGCCTCGGCCATGGTCGGATAGATATGAATGGTAGACAAAATTTTGTTTAGCCCGAGATCATGCTTCATCGCTAGTACATATTCACTGATCAGATCGCCCGCCTGCTCACCAACAATGGTGACACCGAGAATTTTATCTTTGCCAGGCACGGTTAATACTTTAATAAAACCATGAGCCTCTTCATCAGCAATCGCTCGATCAAGCTCTGCAATATCAAATCGGGAAACCTCAAAGGGAATATTTTTTTCCTCGGCTTCAAGCTCATTCAAGCCAACTCGCGCCACCTGTGGATCGGTAAAAGTAGCCCAGGGGATAACACGGTAATCTACCTTAAATTTTTTAAATTTTCCAAACAAGGCATTAACTGAGGCATACCAGGCCTGATGTGAGGCGGTATGGGTAAACTGATAAGGACCAGCAACATCACCACAGGCAAAAATATTGGGAAAGTTTGTTTGCAGGTAGTCGTTAACATCAACCGTACCATTCGCCCGCAACTGAACACCTAACTCATCCAGACCAAAACCGCGAGTATTCGCTGCACGCCCTACCGCAATCAGCACCTTATCAAAGGGTATTTTTAACCCTTTACCCTGATGCTCACAAATCAATATTTGCTGATTGCCTTCTTTAACAAAAGCCAATGCTTTGTGTTCGAGCAAGACCTTGACACCTTCTGTCTCAAAACGATGTTTGATAAGTTCCGATACATCCTTATCTTCACGCTGCATAAGCCGTGGCAGCATTTCAACTTGTGTGACCTGGCTACCCAGACGAGAAAAACTCTGCGTTAACTCGCATCCAATTGGCCCACCGCCAAGCACAATCAAGCGCTCTGGCGCTTGCTTTAACTGCCAGACATTGTCTGAACTGAGATAATCAATATTTTCTATTCCCTCTATCGGCGGAATAAAAGGCCTTGCTCCGGTGGCAATCACAATGTTACGTGTAGTAATTATTTTGCCATTCACTTCAACAGTATAAGGAGAAGTAATCCGACCTTCGCCCTGAACAACATTAACCCCAAAGCCACTATAACGCTCAATCGAGTCATGGGGTTCAACAGACTTTATCACCCTGTCCACTCGCGCCATCACATCCGCAAAGTTAAACTCGGCCTTTATCTCTTTGAAACCCAGCTGCTCAGAGCGATTAACATCAGACATAAATTTTGCCGATCGAATCAAAGCCTTCGATGGCACACAGCCGGTATTCAGGCAATCACCACCCATCTTATTTTTTTCTATCAAGGTCACATTGGCTTTAACGGTTGCGGCAATTAATGAGGTCACTAAACCTGCGGCGCCGGCTCCCAATACAACCATATCCTCGTCAAAACTTTTTGGCTTGGGGTAACGTTTTGCAAGTGATCTGTTTTTTATTGCCGCCAGTAGTTTTTTTGCTAGCAGAGGAAAAACACCCAACAACACAAAGGATGCCAGCAATTTTGGCGACATAATTCCACTCAATGATTCTATCGCTGCCAGTTGAGTGCCCGCATTCACATAGACCGCAGTACCCGCCAACATCCCCAACTGACTCACCCAAAAAAAGGTTTTCAGTGGCAAGCGAGTTAAACCCATTAACAAGTTAATTAAAAAGAAAGGTACCACCGGCACCAGGCGTAAGGTGAACAAATAGAAAGCTCCTTCCTTTTCTACGCCTTGATTAATGACCTCCAACTGCTTACTGAACTTCGCATGGACAAAATCGCGAAAAATAAACCGTGACGCCAACATTGCCAGACTAGCACCAATGGTTGATGCAAATGACACCAGCACCAAGCCCCAGCCCAGGCCAAACAAAGCTCCCGCAGCAAGGGTCATTATCGCAGCACCAGGCACCGATAAGGCAGTGATCACCACATAGAAGGCAATAAATAACGCCGCACTCAATGCCGGTTGAGTGGCAATGTAACTATCCAGCAAGGTTTGTTGGGATTTGAAATATTCCAGGCTTAAAAAAATTTCTGCATCAAAGTATAAAAAGAGCACCAGCAATATCATCATAAATGCCAGAAGTAAAATTCGGCTACTGCTCATATTATTTTATCCAAAGTTATGTCTATTGATAAATAGATAGATGAAAAAGGGATTTGTTACAAGGGGATTTACGATCTTTCATGACAAGCATGACCACATTCGTCCACATCAAGATATAAGGCGGTGTTTGAACATTGCGCTGATTACGATGCCCCAGCGTAGGAATCAATAACGATGCGTTCCCACGAAGGGTCGTGGAAACGAGAGTATAGTTAGTGCCCATCCAGAAATTAAACAAAGAGGTCATGGCCAACGCAAATCTTGCGACTTAAAGGCCTTGAAAAGGCCTAGGAGCTAGATTTGCGTTGGCCATGACCGGACTTGATTTTCGGAAATCAGCAGTTTCTGGATGGGCACTAATTAGCTTATAATGATGAATATTATCACTTATTTACTCTGAATGTCACAAATCCCCATTTTATTGACGCTTTTCATCATTCCCCTATTTTGAAACACACGTATATTTAGCCAGGTTAAGAAAAAGTGATTATTTTTAAATAAAGGGTGCTGTTTATGAATACAACTCAAGAAATTCGGGCGATTCAATTTTCATCTAAGAAACCTGATTTTGATTTCGACAATATTCGTGATTGTTGGTGTGATATCCGACATATGCGTGTTCTTTGGGAAGCGGCCTCTCTCATTACGCCTGAGGCCGAAAAATATGTCATGCGCTCGGTTTCAGCTTATAACAAAGACCCCATTATCAAAGACAACCCTTGGCTAAAAACCTTAGTTGATGAGTTTATGGAGCAAGAAAGAGAGCATACCAAGATTCATAAGCAGTTAAATAAAGCACTGGGCATGCATCATATCGATGTTGAGTCCAAGATGGCGAAAACATTGCGAGATCTTACAAAAGATCTGTCTAAACTTGATGCTTTGGCAACAGCAGCTGCGCTCGAGCATTTGTTTTTCTCTGTGATCAAACTTACTTTTATTGATACAGGATTTTACAAAGACGAAACGGTTGATCCAAAAGTGCTAGATGTTTTCAGGTGGCACTGGTGTGAAGAACTTGAACACCATTCTGTTACGCTGAGTTTATTAGCGCAACTTGATACCTCGTATAAAGCAAGAATGTACGGCGCATACAATACGATTTTCAAATTTCTCCCTGTCTGCTCGCAGATTATTCTTGAAGTCGAACGATTTCATTATCCAAAATATTACCTTCTAAATACAGCGATTGATATGGTCAAAATATCTAATTATTTTCGTAAAGGCTTTGACATCTCCGCAAAATACTTCAAACCGGAATATGACATAGTTCAGGCAGGCGAATGGTCGTGGCCATACATAGAAGAATGGAGAAAAAAGATTGGTTATGAAGAAAGTGTACAAGTTAGAAGCAATATTAGTGAAATAAAGGCCTAAATAGATTATTCAGCATAATGAAATAAACACTCTGAACCGAATGGCACTTAGTTAAGCCGGATCACGGCTTTTAGCTCCTTCTCCCTGGCACCCAAAAAGCGGGCATAAAGGAGAAGGCTGGGATGAGGGGTGCGGCAAAGCCGTTAATTTAAGGCCTGCGGCCATACTTTTCCCTCTCCCCAACCCTCTCCCGCAAGCGGGAGAGGGGGCAAAACCGGCGAAGTTCGGCTTAACTAAGT
>JAUXDF010000407.1 GCA_030618505.1 Spongiibacteraceae bacterium
AGTTGTGCTCCGGCCTCTTGTAGCTGCTTTGCATCCTCTAGAATCTGTTTGGCCTGTTCGGCGAGTCGCCCCTGAACCTTGTAGCCGCCAAGGGTGTGAACCGACTGAGGGGTTAAGCCCAGGTGGCCGCACACCGGGATGCCACGCTCGACCAGTTTGGCGATTGTTGGGCACAGCCATTGTCCGCCTTCCAGCTTTACCATTTGAGCACCGGCCTGCATCAGGCTGGCGGCATTTTTCATCGCACTGAGATCATCGCTGTAGGACATAAAGGGCATGTCAGCAATGACTAGCGCCCGCTCATTGCCTTTGGCAACGCAGCGCGTGTGGTATTGCATGTCGCTCATACTGACAGGCAGGGTACTGTCGTGTCCCTGTAATACCATGCCCAGCGAGTCGCCAACCAGAATGGTGTCCACACCGGCTTCGCTGAGTAATCGGGCAAAGCTGGCATCATATGCTGTCAGGCAGGTGAATTTCTCGTTTGCCTGTTTTTTTTCAAAAAGCGTATTTATGTTGACTGCGCGCATGATTGGATGCCTTTCATGGTTAATGCGTGGGTGTTTTGCTCAAATTTTGGGCTCAGGGAAAAACGTGGTATTAAAATAATGTCGCCCGGTGCGGATATTCAGTAGATAGTCGACAAATTGCAGATATTGCTGCTCATTATTTAAAAGATCGATTTGTGTGGCGTTGACGATCAACAATGGTGCTTCGTCATAATAATGGAAAAACTGGCTATAGGCTTCATTGAGTTGTTCCAGGTAGTCGTATTTAATCTGTTGTTCTGCCTCGATGCCGCGTTGCTGTATTCGCTGCATTAGTATGTCTGCAGGGGCTTGCAGATAAATAACCAAGTCGGGCGTAGGTGCATCAATGGTTAGTTGTTGGTAGACGGTATCGTAAAGCTTCATTTCCTCATCATCAAGGTTGACACTGGCAAACAAGCGATCCTTTTCGATAAGAAAATCAGCAATCCTTAACTCTTCAAATAGGTCGTTCTGACGTAGGTCGCCCAGTTGTTGTGCGCGCTGAAAAAGAAAAAATAACTGGGCCGCCAGCGCAGATTGGCGTCGATTGTGGTAGAAGCGCTCAAGAAAAGGGTTGGTCTCGGCGCCTTCGAGCAAGGTGTGGTAGCCAAAGCTTTCTGCCAGACGTTTTGCCAGCGACGTTTTGCCGGCACCAATCGAGCCTTCCACGGCAATGTAGCGTGGAATCTGTCTTTCATGCAAATTGAGATTGCCCTGCGGTATAGGATCTAGTGCTTGTTTGCTCACTCACTGCCCTCTGTATTTTAAGCGGTGTATTCCTGGCTTCGTATTGGTGTTTTCGGGTGAGGCATTAGAAGTCCACGCTAAGCTTAACGGTATTAGGACAGTTTTTCTAACCCCGTTTGCGTGCAGTGCTCAAGAAGTGCTTGAAGAGAGTGTTGATCGGGTAAGGTGAGCTCCCCGCTGATCTCATACAGGGGGTAGAGGACAAAATTCCTCTGTTGCATGCGAGGGTGGGGTATCTCCAGCTCTGGCAGGTTAATGATTTGATTTCCATAGAGTAAAATGTCGAGGTCGAGTGTGCGGGCGGCCCAGCGCTGTGAGCGGGTACGCCCCTGCTGTTGCTCAATGTTTTGTAATGCCTGCAGTAAATTCAGTGGTTTGAGCTCGGTAGATAGCTTGCATACGCCGTTGATGTAGTCAGGCTGCTTGCCTGGCCCGATGGCCTTGCTGCGATACCAGGAGGAGCTACAGATCAGTTTGCTGTGAGTCATGGCATCAATCTGGTGAAGCGCTTCATTGACCTGCAGCAGCGGTTGCTCAAGGTTGCTGCCCAGTGCAATGTAGCAATCGATCATGGGCGACGGGCTTGAAAGCTGTTGTTGCGACTGCGGTTGCTGCGCTTGCGAGGTTTGCGGTACATGTTCTGGGTGTGGCCGTCTTCTGCGCTGTGCTGGGTTCTATCCGGCGCTTTATTTTGGACTTGGTATTCAGTCCACCAATCACCTAGCCCGGGGGAGATTTCGCCAGCTTGCTCGCGTAACAGCAAAAAATCATAGGCTGCACGAAAACGCGGGTGCTGGAATAGTTTCTGCGCACGCTTGCCGCCATTTTTTGGCAGGCGCTGTTGCAGCTCCCAAATCTCACGCATGGGGATTTGAAAGCGCTTTGGGATGGCGGTATGTTGCTGTTGCTGCTGGATAACCCGGTTGGCGGCTTCGTGAAAGGCGGCCATTGGTGGCATTTTCTGCAGATCGTGGCTTTTTATCTCTTCTCTGACGGAGGGCCATAGTAGTGCCGCGTAGATAAAAGCAGGTGTAACCGGTTTGCCTTCGTTGATTCTGCTATCGGTGTTGGCAAATGCCTGTTCTATTAGCGTTTGTGCGTGAGCATCTTGTTGCTTGAGGGTATTGCTTTGTGGGAACAGTTTTTCAAATAACTGATGCTCGCACAGTAGTTGGAATGTTTTGACTGCGTGGCCGGACATAAAGAGCTTCAGTACTTCGTCAAATAGTCGAGCCGAGGGAATAGAGTAGAGCAGCTCTGCCATCGATTTTAAGGGTTTGGCTGTGTCGTTATGGAGTTGAAATCCAAGTTTTGCTGCAAAGCGAATAACGCGCAGCATTCTGACCGGGTCTTCCCGGTAGCGTTGAGCGGGCTCGCCTATCATGCGAATAACTTTGTTGCTCAGGTCATCCATGGCGTGGCAGTAATCATGTACCGCAAAATCCTTAACCGAGTAATAGAGTGCGTTAACGGTAAGGTCTCGCCGTAGAGCATCTTCCTCGACTGTGCCGTAGACATTGTCACGTAACAACATACCTTCAGCGCTTTTTACTGATTTGGCTGATTTGCTTGTTTTAGGGTGGGTTGTATCGTCGCCTTCGGGGTGATGACCTCGAAAAGTGGTGACTTCAATGATCTCGCGCCCGAAGCGGACATGGACAATCTGAAAGCGCCTGCCAATAATGCGTGAGTTGCTAAACAGAGCCCTGACTTGTTCGGGGGTGGCATCGGTGGCGATATCAAAGTCTTTTGGGTGGCCCCCGAGTAAGAGATCACGAACGGCTCCGCCTACTAGATAAGCATCGTGGTTGGCGTTATTTAGCCGGTACATGACCTTCAGTGCGCTATCGCTGATCCACTTGCGAGAGATAGGGTGCTGGTCTCTCGCAATGATCGTGGCGCCAAGCTTGTTTGTGGCGGCGGCCGGCTTCTCAGCTTGATGGCTGTGTTGTTTGGGTGACAGATTTTTCAGCCAATTTAACATGCGGGAGTGACAGTCCGTTAATCGATGTTATTGAGCAGTCTCTGTTAAGAATAGCTGCTTTTAGG
>JAUXDF010000008.1 GCA_030618505.1 Spongiibacteraceae bacterium
GCCTTGAAAAGGCCTAGGATCTAGATTTGCGTTGGCTATGACCGGATTTAATTTTCGAAAGCTACCAGTTTCTGGATGGGCACTAGCTAACAATAAAATCTGAACGCATTCCTACATTCATGATGTCCTGCAACTTTCATCTTTTTCTACTTTATATTTTTGAAAAAAAACGGCACCAAATAGGTACCGTTTTTTTCATAACTAAACTCAGACTACACGCTAGAACGCCCAGTTCAAACCCAAACTAAAGGTAGACACCGTCAGATCCACATCCACTGCTTCATAACGAGATTTGTCAGGCTCTATAATCACACCGCCGGGACCTGTAATAGCTGGCTCAGTAACATAATATTTATATTCCGCAGCGTAGGGGTGAAAACCGTATTCGATAAAGCCGGAAAGATTATCCATAATTTTGTAATCTGCCCCCAAACCCACAAATAACGAATAACCTCGATCATTATCGGTTGTTTTCTGCCAAGTGTCGTCGGTACTTACATCACCATCATGATTCCCAAGTTCTTTAAAAGCAAAATCTGCACTCCAGGCATCAAGGCCCGTTTTGGCATAAAGCGAGAAGCTATCAGAAAGCGGCCATTTACCGACAACACCAACAGTAACAGAGCGAACCTTGGCATCAAAGGTCACATTACTGTTTACGGTGTCCTCCACCTTCCCGTATTGATTCAGCAGGAATTCAAAGGCCAGGTACTCATTCATAATAAAGCCACCACCAATGGCAAAATAACCATCATTACCACTTGCGGTAAATGCAGGCACCTCCGGCTCGACAATCGTCCCCGTTGGTGGTGCAATAATGGCATCAACATCAGCCTCAATATCAGAAGAACCCAACATAAGCACCACATAGGGCTCACCAACTGCACTAAAGCTCAAAGCAAACAGGCTTGCTGCACAAAGCCCTTTTATCAATTTATTCATCATCGGTTTCCTGTGTTTAGAGCGTTATTCTTATCACAGTACAGTATAGTCGCTACTCGCTAAACCATTAAAAAAATAGCGGAAAAATCGTTCAACTCACTTCAAATAAGAAAAGCCGTTTATTTCAAATGATTTCTTCAGGCAAAAAAACGGGCTCACCAGGAGCCCGCTCATAAGATCATATCTGGATAAATACTCGCTACTGGAAGGTTTCACCCTTCTCAGCCTTGTCCAGCAACAACTGTGGTGGCTCAAATTGTGGGCCATACTGCTCGGCTAGATATTTAGCTCGCTCAGTAAACTCCTTAACACCATAGGCATTAATAAACTGAATCACACCGCCGGTTTGAGCAGGAAAACCAATCCCCATTATGGAGCCAATATTGGCATCCCCAACGGAGGTGATCACACCCTCTTCCATCGCACGCACGGTTTCCAGTGACTGGCAGAAAGTCAGGCGATCCTGGATATCTTCAAAGGGTATTTCCTTGTAACCGTTCGGGGCAAAATGCTCCTTCAGGCCAGGCCACATATACTTTTTGCCATCTTCGGGATACTCATAATAACCAGCACCATAAATCTTACCCTTACGGTCAAAATCCTCAACCATACGATCAAGAAGGATGCCGGCGGCTTTAACTTCCCAGGTTCCGCCAGTGGCTTCAACGTCGGCTTTCTCCTGCTTGCCATTTTTATAGGCGGTCGCCAGAGAAATTTCATCAAGCGCATTCAATGGACCAACGGGAGAGCCGTTGAACTTGGCCGCACTATCGATTAGCACAGGGTTAATACCCTCCAATAACATCTCGGCACCTTCATTAATGGTGGTACCAATAGTTCGGGTAGTGAAGAAACCACGCTTATCGTTAACGACGATAGGCTTTTTACCCAATTTGATAGACAGGTCAAACGCTTTAGCCAAAGTTTCATCAGAGGTGTTTTTACCGCAGATGATTTCCACCAAAGGCATTTTCTCAGCAGGTGAGAAAAAGTGCATGCCAATAAAGTTTTCCTGACGCACGGAGGCTTCAGCCAACTCAGTAATAGGCAAAGAAGAGGTATTAGAGGCAAACACAGAGCTGGCATCAGTCACCGCTTCAGTTTCCTTGCATACGATAGCCTTGATCTTACGATCTTCAAATACCGCCTCAACGATGATATCGCAACCGGCAAGATCTGCTGCATCAGCGGAAGGCTTGATCAAGCCCAGCAGTGTTGCTGCAACCTCATCCGTCATACGACCACGGCCCTGCAGTTTTTCACAAACACCCTGGCAATACGCTTTACCTTTGTCAGCATTTTCCTGAGAGATATCTTTCAGGACAACCTCAATGCCAACCTTGGCTGCGGCATAAGCAATACCTGCACCCATTTGACCCGCACCCAAAATACCAAGCTTTTTACAGTCAGTTTTTTCAATGCCTGATGGACGGCTAGCGCCATTTTCCAAAGCATTGAGCTGGAAGAAGAAAGTGCTGATCATGTTCTTGGCAACCTGCGACAACAGCAAGCTCAAGAAATAACGGGACTCAATCTTTTCAGCCGTGTCAAAATCAACACGCGCCACATCAGAAATACAGGCGAAAATAGCTTTAGGTGCAGGGAACACACCATTGGACTGAACCATGACATTAACCGGGCCAAAATAAAGCAGTCCCATCAGGGCTTGATCCATATCTTTATCGTTGGGCGATCCGCCGGGGATTTTAAACCCTTCCTGATCCCAAGGCTGTTTGGCTTCGGGGTTAGCCAGAATCCAGGCTTTGGCTTTGGCGTGCAAGTCGGCTTCATCACTGGCCAACTCATCAACAAATTTCTTGTCCAGCGCGCGTTGACCCGACAACTGTTTGCCCTGACTGATATAAGTCAGCGCCTCTGTCAGACCATGGATACGCACCATACGCACGACACCACCAGCACCGGGCATTAAACCCAGCTGAGCCTCAGGCAATCCTATTTTTACATCAGAGCGATCAATCGCTACGCGATAATGGCAGGCCAATGCGATCTCGTAACCACCACCGAGTGCAGCACCATTTATACCCACGGCAACAGGCAGACCCATCGTTTCCAATTTGCGCAAAGGCGCTTTGGCATTAAGAATGCCGTTGTACATATTGGTCTTTTCTTCTTCGCTCATGTCCGTTGGAATTTCCAACAGCTTGTTCAAATCACCACCACCGAAGAAGGTGCTTTTACCGGAACGAATATAAACACCTTTTATATCGTCCTTCATGGCTTCGATCTCATCGACGGCTTTAGTCATCGCCTCGATGTATTCGTCGCCCATCTTATTAACTTTTTCGCCTTCCTGGTCGAAAATCAGCTCTACGATGCCATCAGCATCTTTTTCTAAACGAATATATCCCATTGTTCTGCTCGCTTTCAGTTGAATTCTCAAATGATTGAATAAAACGCCCGTGACTTAAACACGCTCAATAATAGTCGCGATACCGATACCACCACCTGCACACATACAGGCCATGCCACGCTTAAGGTTACGACGCTCCAGCTCATCAAGCAGGGTTCCCAGAATCATGCCACCGGTTGCACCAATGGGATGACCCATTGCGATTGCACCACCGTTTACATTGAGTTTCTCATCGGGAACATTCAGCTCTCGCTGAAAACGCAGTACCACAGAGGCAAAGGCTTCGTTCAGCTCAAACAAATCAATATCATCCATTGTCAGCCCGGCTTTCTTCAGTGCTTTTTCAGCCGCTGGAACTGGCCCTGTCAACATAATAGTTGGCTCTGTACCCACCAGCGCAACACTGACAACACGAGCGCGAGGGGTTAAATCCTGCTCTTTGCCCGCTTGCTCACTACCAACCAACACCAATGAAGCACCATCAACGATACCAGAGGAGTTTCCAGGCGTGTGGATGTAGTCAATATTTTCGACTTGAGGATATTTGAACTTGGCCAGATCAACATGACCAAAATCACCAAACATCTTAAAGGAAGGATTCAGCTTAGCCAGCGCCTCCATCGAGGTCTCACGAATAAGCTCGTCATGACCAAGAACAGTAACACCATTCATGTCCTTAACCGGCACAATGGATTTAAAATGACCATTATCGCGGGCACTGGCGGCTCGTGCCTGAGACTGCGCCGCATAGCGGTCAACGTCTTCACGTGTTACACCATCGAGGCTTGCCAACAAATCAGCACCGATACCCTGTGAGATGCTATAGCTGTGAAAGGCCACCCAAGGGTCACCGGATGCAGAGCCACTAGCACCAATACCAAGGCGAGACATAGACTCAACGCCACCGGCCAATACCAGATCTTCAAAACCGGCCTTAACTTTAGCGGCTGCCAAATTAACGGCATCCAGGGCTCCAGCGCAGTAACGGTGCAACTGGGCACCGGTCGTCGCATCTGACCAGTCAGCATAAACCAGCGCAACTTTTGCGATATCCATGCCCTGCTCATTAATTGGCTCGCCTGTTGCGAGCAGCATATCTTCTACTTTTGAGGTATCCAGGTCATGCCGTGCCTTCATGGCATCCAAAAGGTTGACCACTAGGTCAACTGGCTTGACTTCATACAATCCTCCACCCTGCTTGCCTTTGCCGCGGGGGGTACGAATTGCATCGTAGATATAGGCTTCTGTTGTCATGTGGTTTCCTACTCTCGATTATTGATGAATAGTGACATCCGGGTCATCATATGGAAAAGCGGAGCTTGCCCAAAACCCGAATACAGATGTAAGCGCGCAGATTACCGAAGAACACAAAAAAGGCAATACCAAAAAGGGTCAAAGTGGTGGCAAATACGCGCAAGCACTGACAATTAGCACCTCCTTACAGCAAATATTAATAAAAATTAAACTTTATTGGCCGTTTTTGGTATTTCAGGAGGTATATTCAGGAAACACCATCGACACTCAGCTGTTGCTGGCGAAACTTACCAGGCGGTGTTCCTGTCCATTTTTTAAATGAACGATGAAAGGCACTCGGATCAGTAAAACCCATCAGCGCTGCCACGGCATTAATTGACAGCTCCGGTCGGGATAAATAGGCAATAGCTGCGTCTCGACGACAGCTATCTTTTAGCTGCTGATAGCTTGCTCCCTCTTTCTTAAGACGACGACGCAAGGTCGGCGCAGACACATTCATTCCCTCGCTTATCCGCTCAAAGCTGGGAAAACCCTGACTAAAATCATGACCCATGAGCTTTTTCACACGGGCTACCAAGCCATCACCGTCCGCCTCCTCGGGTAAAACCATCAGCTGATAGGGTGCCGTGCGTAAAAACTCCTTTAGCGATTGCTCAGTATGAACCAGAGGAAAGTCGAGGTAATCCGCATCAAAAATAAGCCCATTAGCCGCTTGATTAAATAACACCGGACAATTAAACAGCCGCTCATATTTTTGTGGGTTTTTCGGCTCCTCCCCCTTAAAGCGTGTTTCAATCACCTCAATATTTTTGCCGATCAACCAGCTACAAAAACGATGCCAGGCCGAAAGGCCGTAGGCATCACCGGCTTGTAGATTGTTCACTTCAATTTCACTACCAACAACACTGGGGTAACCCATCGTTGCCTGCCCCCCCTTCACTTCCATACTCATATGAAAAGGTTCTTCATAAAATATTCTGAAGAACTCACAGGCTCGATGAATTGCCTTACCCAGATTTTCGCAATGAATAATGCAATAACACATCATCCGAAAAGCACCGGGCGTTACACCCTTACCCGGCTGAAGGCCAAAACTTTCATCCTGCAACAGACTTAAAACCTGCTGATAGAGCTTGCTGTATTGCAGAATAGAAATCTCTCGTTGGTAACCGGGATGAAGCGAGTTGAGCGGATCAAAAGAAATATCGGCACTAGCAAGAATGCTATCGGTGTCGTAGCCACGCTGTGACACTAGCCATAACAAGGATTTGGCAAATTTTGAAGGTACTTTTTCGCCAGACACTTCGCTGGAGATTTTCTCGCCTTGCATTGAAATAACACCATATCCACGGTAATAATGGCCTTCTATCATAGCATTATTCGATAATATGAGAGCCAAATAAGGCATACCGTATTGTAATAATTGGCGACTAAAGCACTTTCACTATCACTGTTTGGCACTATACTGAGCATAAAGCTTCCCCACATATTGACAGCAAACAGCCAGAACACTATGACAAGTCCTCGTTACGATATCTATTTCCGCGGTGAAATTGCTGAAGGCCAAGATCTCAGTGTGGTGAAGGCCAATTTAGCAAAAATATTTCAGGCGGATGAAAATAAAATCACCTCGTTATTTTCCGGTAAAGCCTGCCTGCTGAAAAAAGAAATCGACAAGGAAACCGCGCTAAAGTATCAAACCGCACTCAAAAAAGCGGGCGCAAAAATTATTATTAAAACCAGTCAGGCACAAAACGCTACGCCAACACCACAAACCACGGCCAAACCTTCGCTAAAAGAACGTCTGGCAGCAATGGAGCAAAGTGAGGCAGAAAAACCTGCAACACCGGCTGAAGAAGAAGTTCCTGAAGGTTTATACCTTGTTCCCGTTGGCGGCAACCTGCTAAAACCCAGCGAACAAAAAGAAGTGGAGACCATTGAAGTTGACACCAGCGCTATCAACCTTCGTGACGCAGATTATGTACCGCCCGAGATTGAGCAGCCAGTTATTGCAGCTCCGGACATTAGCAGCATCAGTGTTGCCGATGCCGGCGAAGACTTACTGATCGAAAAAACGCTTGAAATAGACCTTCCCTTTCCCGACATTTCCCAGCTTGATATTGAAGAAGTAGGCGTTCGCTTGTCCGAGGAAAAAGAAGAGATAGCGCTGCCAGAGTTAAACTTATCTGCCATCTCTATTGCCGAACCTGGTGAGCGCCTTTCAGAAAAAAATGAGGCGCCACCCCCGGCAGCACCCGATACCAGCTTTATCACTTTAGAGCCGGAGGAGGAAAAACCCTGATTAAGCGCTGCACTATTATGGTATAAGGCACAATCTACGTTGGCAGCTCAATACTCACTCTCAAGCCGGGATAATTATCTGACAAGTGAATTTCTCCATAGTGCAGCTTTACCACCGCCACAACCAAACTCAAGCCCAGACCATTTCCTGGCTCTCGACCGCGACTCGCCTCAACCCGATAAAATCGCTGAAAAACACGATCCCGATCTTCAGCAGCGATACCAATACCACTGTCCATAACATCCAGCCAGGCAGACTCATTTCTTCGCGACAACGACACGTCGATCTTACCGCCTCCCGGGGTATACTTAATCGCATTATCAATAACATTTGCAACCATTTGGAACAAGAGGTCACGATCCCCCGACAGCATCACATCATCACCAAGCCGCATCGATAGTGAAACATTTTTTTCCGCCGCCAGAGGCTCATAAAGCTCCTCAACATCATGCAGCAAAGTACTTAAATCCACCTCACCAAAACCCGAGCGACGATTCCCCGACTCCACTTGAGTAATCCGCAACAAAGAATTAAAGGTCGAGAGCAAACTATCGGCCTCTCCAATCAGGCTCTGAATCAGCTCCTCGGCATCCTCTTCACGATTAAGCTCAAGCTGGCTTAAACTATTGCGCAGTCGAGTTAATGGCGTGCGAAGATCATGGGCAATACTGTCCGACACCTGCCTGACACCTGCCATTAATATTTCGATACGATCCAACATATGATTCAGGTTAATCGCCAGACGGTCAAAATCATTACCACGGCGAGAAACGTCAATTCTCTCGGTCAGGTCCCCCGCCATAATGGTCTGAATACTGTTATTAATGGAATCAACTCGACTTAACATGTCAGCACTGATCAGCGCCGCCCCCAGCACACCCAGTAAAATAGTAACCAACATACTTTGCGACAAAGTCCCCGCTACCAGTCGAATACGCTCAATCACATCATTATAATGACGAGCCACCAACAGGTGATAACCATTGTCCAGCTCACGGGATCGGCCGACAAAGTCATCGACATTCGCATCAACAAGCACGTCATCAGTTGCGCTGCCACGCCAGTTCAGAATATCCAACTCAAAGCTTAACCAACCCGCACCATAGGTTCTGAACTTCGGCCATGCATCCAGATTCCCCGCCAACGACTGATAATCCTCATCAGCCAACAGGTAATAAAATTTATTAAAACTACCCGGGGCATTTTTTTCATCTACATAGCGCTGGACACCCTCAGGCCCTTCACTTTTATAGCGCAGGTCAAGGTTTTCCAACTCCGAGGTAATAGAGCCGTGCACTTCATTAAAATAGCCGTAGGAGAATGAGCCGTAGAGCAAACCCAGAATCAAAAAAACCGTCACACTGAGGACGGTCACATAGAGAATAGAGTAAAGAAAGGTATAAGTGCGAAAAATTCTAGTCAGAATCATTCAGCATATACCCCGCACCACGAACAGTATTTAGTAGCGGCTTATCAAATTCCTTATCGATCTTCTGGCGCAAGCGGCTGACATGCACATCAATCACATTGGTCTGGGGATCAAAATGATAATCCCAAACATTTTCCAGCAACATGGTACGTGTCACTACTTGGCCAGCATGTTTCATCAGGTATTCAAGCAAGCGGTATTCTCTCGGCTGCAGATTGAGTGACTGCCCTGCCCTGCTAACTTTGTGAGCCAGCAAATCCATTTCCAGATCCCCCACCTTCAGTCTGGTTTGGGTCACACTGGACTCTTGCCGTCGTAGCAGCGCCTCAACCCGAGCCAACAGCTCGGCAAAAGCAAAAGGTTTGGTCAGATAATCATCACCACCAGCGCGCAAACCCTGCACCCTGTCATCCACATCCCCCAGCGCACTTAATATCAGCACCGGTGTTTTTAGCTCAGCCTCACGTATTTTCCGGACAATGGATAAACCATCTAAAAAAGGCAGCATGCGATCAACAATAAGCAAATCGCAATTACCATCTAGTGCCAGTTCCAGACCTTCGTTACCATCTTTGGCATGATCCACTACATAGCCACTCTCCTTAAGCCCTTTGATAATGTACTCAGCTACGCTGGGGTCATCCTCGATAATCAATACGCGCATAATGAAATCCACATGATAAATAATTACGGTAAACCGGCCAGATATTATGCCCCAGACAAACTAACCGCAGCCTTGCCAATTGATTACAAATCAGTAATCAATTGGCACTAGGCGACGAAAACAGGTACTGCAGCAGGTATTACAGCAGATACTACATCAGCAGCCAGACAACACCAATAAAAGCTTGGAGTTGCCCTATGGTAGTTTGTTAAAATGCCCTTAACTCAACCGGATACCTCTTATGCCTAGCGAAAAACCTTCCGCCAAGAACCCTTCTGCGGCTACCAAAGCCGCCGAGAATAAACCCTCAAACACTGCACCCATACCTGCCGGACTGCTCAGACGCCTCGCTGCCATGCTCTACGATGCCATACTATCGCTGGCGCTGGCATTTGGCATTACCGCCGTCGGCATATTGCTGCGCATCGCCACACAAGGGGAAGAGCGGGTCAGAGAGCAAGGCGTCGCCCTGCAGGATGAGCAAGCAATCTACTTACAGCTCAGCATTGCCGCTGTGCTGTTTCTGTTTTTTGGTGGTTTTTGGACTAAAACCGGACAGACCCTGGGCATGCAAGCCTGGCGACTGCGTATTGATAACGAAGAGGGCGGGAGAATAAACTGGCGACAGGCATTTATCCGCTATATCGGCGCCGCCGTCTCTGGCGCCTGCCTGGGCCTGGGTTATCTTTGGCTAATCGTTGATAAGGATCAGCGAACCTGGCATGACAGATGGTCGCACTCTCAGGTGATGCTGCTTCCTCGTCAAAGCAAGAGTAAAACCGGGAAAAACCCCTAATCAGCGCACCTTGCTGAGTAAATAAACCCCTAAAGCAAGGCAAAGCAGAATTGGCCCCAAGGCCGCATAAATAGGCGCGAAACCAAACACCATACTGGCAGGCCCCAGCATATCCTGAGAGGTCTGAAAGATAATGCCTATCATTACCCCAGAGAAAATTCGCTGCCCCATGGTGACTTCCCTGAGAGGGCCAAAAACAAAAGAGATGGCAATCAATACCAGACTGGCGGTTGCCAAAGGATTCAGGGTCTTCTTCCAGAACGACAGCCGATACTCGCTATTATTCAGCCCCTGCTCGCCGAGATAGTTGGCATAATTCCACAAACCCTGAATAGACAAGTCATCCGAGTCCAGCATCACATAATTTAATAGCTCCGGGGACAGCTCGGTTTTCCAGCGCAGGGTGTCATACTTTTTTAGGCTACTGCCCTTATCCAGCACAATAAGGGTTTCTACCACCTCCTCCAATAACCAAACACCCTCTTTTACGTAGGTGCCTCTGCCGGCAAACATTGCGCTGTTAAGCACCCCTTTGTTATCGAATGTGTAAATAGTCACACCGTGCAGTACACCGCCGGGCTCGACGGCATTAAAGTGCATATACTGCTGCCCTTCTCGGTTCCACAAACCACGACTAGAGATGGTTTTCTCACTTCCATGCAGCATGATTGATTGACGACTGACAGCAATTTTTTCAGTGGCAGGGGCGATATACTCACCGAGTAAAACACCCGCCAGCATCACCAGCATGGCCGGCTTCATCACCGACCAGATCAGCCGGTTAATACTGACACCCGCCGCACGCATTACCACCAGCTCACTGTTATTTGCCAAGCTGCCTAAGCCAGCCAGACAACCAACCAGAGAGGCAAAGGGCAAATAATCATAAAGCCTGCCAGGAATTGTCAGGCCGACGAATATCAACACTTCAACGAAGGTGTAGTTATTTTTAATATCTTCAGACTGATCAATAATGCTCGAGATGGCATCAAGCCCAATCACCACCACCAGCACCATCACAATTGAGGCTAGAATGGTTTTACTGATGTAACGATCCAGTTTACGCATTGTCGTCATGCTCAGGGCCGTCTATCCGCTCAGGGTTGTCCATACGCTCAGGGCTGTTTTTAGACTCAAGACTGCTTTCAAGAACACCATCGCGTTTTAAGCTGCGCAGATGCGATGCGTATTTCAAGCGTCGCTTGATACCAGGGGCATATAAAAGTAAAAGACCAATCGATAAAAACAGTGCATGTATCCACCAAAAACCTATCTCCGGTGCAAGCTTACCTTCCTCAATCGCATTTCTAGCGCCGCTGAGCATTACCAAATAAACGATATAAAGCAAAATCGCCGGCAACAATTTTATATAACGTCCGCGACGGTGATTAGTTTCGCTTAGTGACAGGGCTATTAAGGCAATGATAGGAACCGTCAGCGGGATGGAAAAGCGCCATTGCAAAGCGGCAAGATCCCAGCGGTTATTTGCGTCAAAAAGCACCCGGGTTGGCTTTGCATCCGATTTAATAATCCGCACTTTTTCCTTCTGTGCTTGAATAAGCTGCCCAAAGCGCTCAAAACGGGTAGCGGTAAAACTCAACTGTCCGGGATTGCCCTGAAAACGATAACCATCCTCCAGCTCAATATAACGAAGTTGACTGTGTGGTTCGGTATAGATAGTGCCGCTATCGGACATGATCACCACCATCTCCTCACCCTTTTCATCGGGGTGACTGGCAACAAAAACACCATGCATAACAGTGCGCTCATCATTAAGCTTTTCAGTATAAGTCACCGTATTATTTGACGCCCTACGCTGAAAACGCCCCTCGACAATGGTACCAAGACCACTAAAATTATTCGGATCATCCCAAGCCTCATGAAATTTTTCCCAACCCAAAGGAGTCAAATACAGACTTAGACTGGCGACCATCAACATCACCACAAAGGCGGGCCCCATGGTATAGAGCAGCAAGCGATTCTTACCGGTCCCGCAAGCCTCTAGCACAATCATTTCGCTCTCGACGTAAAGGCGTCCGTAAGTCAGCAAAATGCCCAAAAACAGCCCCAAGGGTAAGATCAATTCCAGAAAAGCAGGCAGGCGAAAAAACATGATCGAAAAAAGAATACTACCGTCAATCTCCCCCGAGGCCGCCTGAGCCAGGTATTTTACAAAACGGCCACTCATAAAGATCAATAACAAGGCTGAGCTCACTGCCAGCATCGTTACAAAAACCTCACGAGCCAAATACCGAAAAATAATCACAAACTAACACCTGCAGAAAACGACCCGATAAAACGGCCCAATAAAGCGGGAAGTGTAAGCCCTTGCGACACATAGGAAAAGAGAAAACTGGCAAAGTTCTACAAACAAGGCTTTGCAAGCACCGCCATCGAATCTACACTATCAACTCAAGGGCGATTCTCTCATACCTTAATCAAGCCCATTTTTTATGGAGCCATTATGAATTTCAGTGTAAAAGCACCCAGCGACATCACCACCCTGAGCAGTGATTGTCTGGTTATTGCTATCCCGGAAGCAAAAACCCTGACAGGCATCGCCAATCAGCTGGGTAAAGACAGCCTGACGCTGATAAAAAATCTGTTTAGCAATGGAGATATTAAGGGAAAATGTGGTGACGCGCTGCTGCTCCATCATTTACCCGGCGTTAAAGCCAAGCGAGTTTTGTTACTGGGCATCGGCAAAGAAGCAATATCCATCGCAGACTTTCAAAAACTGACCAGCAGCATGCTGGGAGCCATTAAATCGACACCGGCTAAAGATGCGATTTTACTGCTGGATAAGCTTGAAGTAAAAGACCGTGATCTGCCCTGGCAGTACCAGCAAATAACTTACAGCTGCATCGAAAAATCCTATCAATACAAGAAAGACAAAAAAGCTAAAACAGTCACACTGAAAAAGCTCAGTTTTATATGTGCCGACGACAAATCATTAAAGGCAGCGAAAAAAGCCTGCGTCAGGGGACAAGCCATCGCCAATGGCAGCAACACCGCTAAACACCTGGGGAACCTGCCCGCCAACATCTGCACCCCCTCCTACCTTGCCTCGCAGGCAAAAGTGCTTGCCGGCAACAATAAAATACTCGGCATCAAAGTGCTTGATGAAAAGCAGATGAAAAGCCTTGGTATGCACTCACTACTTTCAGTCACTGCAGGCAGCGATGAAGCAGCCAAATTAATTGTTCTCGAATATAAGGGTGCTACAAAAACGGAAAAACCCCATGTGCTAGTTGGCAAAGCTGTCACCTTTGATAGCGGCGGCATCAGTCTAAAGCCCGGCGCCAAAATGGATGAAATGAAATATGACATGTGCGGTGGCGCCAGCGTTTTGGGAGCAATGACAGCACTGGCTGAACTTAAACTGAAAATTAATGTTGTCGCCATTATCGCAGCTACCGAGAACCTGCCCAGCGGTTCAGCCACCAAACCCGGTGATGTGGTGACCTCAATGTCTGGCCAGACCATTGAAATTCTCAATACTGATGCCGAAGGGCGTCTGGTGCTCTGTGATGCACTTACCTATGCCGAGCGCTTTAAACCCCAAGCCGTTATTGATATAGCCACACTCACCGGCGCCTGCGTAGTTGCTCTCGGCAAACATGCCACCGCGATGTACAGCAATAACGAAATACTGGGCGGGCAGCTAAAGGAGGCTGGTGACAGCAGTGCTGATCGCATTTGGCCAATGCCATTATGGGACGAGTATCAAAAGCAGCTGGACAGCAACTTTGCTGATATGGCTAATATAGGCGGCCCAGAGGGAGGCAGTATTACCGCCGCCTGCTTCCTCTCCCGTTTTGCCAAAAAATACCCCTGGGCGCACCTTGATATCGCCGGTACCGCCTGGATTGGCGGAGCGAAAAAAGGGGCTACCGGCAGGCCAGTGCCTCTATTGGTTCAGTACCTGCTCGATCAGGCCGGCTAGAATGTAGGGTGCGCCCCGCGCACCAAAGTAATTTAGATAAAACCAACGGTGCGCGGGGCGCACCCTACCTGATAGAGTAGCTTCCGCCCTCTAGCCGCGATAAACTTGCCTCCCACCACCAAAGATCTCATCATGACACGCGTAGACTTTTACATTCTTCCCGCCCAGGACATACAGGCTCGACAGCTCTTTGCCTGTCGCCTGATTGAAAAAGCCTACCGCATGGGACATCGCATCTACATCCATACCAACGATGAGCATCAAAGCCAGGCGCTGGACGAATTGCTTTGGTCATATCGACCAAGTAGCTTTATTCCTCATGCACAGCTGGGGGTAACGGCCAAAGATGAGCGCCCAAGCATAGAGATTGGTCACGGTGAACATGCCGATGACCACCATGATGTCTTGATTAACCTCTCACAGCAGGTACCACAGTTTTTCTCCAGCTTTGAGCGCGTCACCGAAGTAGTGGTGCAGGATCAGCAGGTATTAAATGCCACCCGCCAGAATTACAAGTTCTACAAGGATCGTGGTTACCCCCTTGAGCGCCATGATATGCGCAATTCCCGCACAGCTTCGTAGCACTTGACTGCAACTTGCTGTAAGCTGCACGCCCGCTCACAAAGCGAGCACATCCATCACCCGGCAGATGCCTATCTGTCAACAAGAGAACATCTATGAGTTTTACCTCCCTGGGCCTATCCGCGCCCATCCTTGAAGCCATTAGCGAACAAGGCTACGAAACACCCTCACCAATTCAAAGCCAGGCAATACCAGCAGTATTAGAAGGCCGCGATGTAATGGCCGCTGCGCAAACCGGCACCGGCAAAACAGCAGGTTTTACCCTGCCGATACTGGAACTACTCTCAAAGGGGCAACCAGCCCAGGCCAACCAGATACGCGCGCTGATATTAACGCCAACCCGAGAATTGGCCGCCCAGGTTGCCGAAAGCGTGGCGACCTACGGGAAAAACCTGCCCCTGCGCTCCACCGTGGTATTTGGCGGGGTGAAAATAAACCCCCAAATGATGAAACTGCGCAAAGGAGTTGATGTACTGGTGGCAACACCGGGACGACTACTGGATCTGTACGGACAAAATGCAGTGAAGTTCAATCAGGTCGAAGTACTGGTACTTGATGAAGCCGACCGTATGCTCGACATGGGCTTTATTCACGACATTCGCAAAATCCTCGCCCAGCTACCCAAACAGCGCCAAAACCTGATGTTCTCCGCCACCTTCTCCGATGAGATTCGCACCCTGGCCAAAGGACTGGTTAATGATCCGGTTGAAATTTCAGTCAGCCCACGCAATACCACCGTGGAGTCTGTTGAGCAGTGGATCTGTCCTGTCGATAAAAACAAAAAATCTGCTGTTCTGACAAAACTAATTACGGAAAACGAATGGCAGCAGGTGTTGGTTTTTAGTCGCACCAAACATGGCGCCAACCGCCTGACACGTCATTTGGAAGGCAAGGGCATTAGCGCTGCGGCCATTCATGGCAATAAAAGCCAGGGCGCTCGCACCAAAGCCCTCGCCAATTTTAAAAATGGCTCGGTTCGGGTGCTGGTTGCTACAGATATTGCAGCGAGAGGCCTGGATATTGATCAGCTACCACAGGTGGTTAATTTTGATCTGCCCAATGTGCCTGAGGATTACGTCCATCGCATTGGCCGTACCGGTCGGGCGGGTGCCACTGGACAAGCGGTATCCTTGGTTTGTGCTGATGAATTCAAACAACTCAGCGATATTGAACGGCTGATAAAACAGTTGATCGCACGCAAGCAGATCGACGGTTTTGAGCCTGTTAACAAACTGCCCGAGTCGAGGCTAAATCAGCGCCCGGTGCGGACTAACAAACCCAAGAAACCGAAAGCCGGTCACCGGGATGGACAGCGCTCTGGTGAGAATGCCCAGGGGCATAAACCCAGGGGTAAAAACAAACGACATGCGTCCGGGCTTCGGTCTACGGCCTAGCATCATATGTGCTCCCTCGCAGGAACGTGACAATTGTAGGGTGCGGTTTCCGCACCAAATCACTAAAAATCACACCCAAAATGGTGCGGAAGCCGCACCCTACCATTTTAGTCACGAGTAGCCTTGATCAGTGTGTCCCCCGCAGCATTTTGGGTATGAGAAATGAAACTGGGGGATATTCCTCCCCTGATTTCATTCTTCATGCCCAAAACGCTTCGCGGGGCACACTGATCAAGGCTACAAAAACGGTTCCTAACCCCGAATCCGCCGTATCCGAAACGAACGCCCTTTTAGCTTCCCTTCTGTTAATTTTTTCAGTGCAAGCTTTGCCGCATCCCAACTGACTGCCACATAAGACCAATTATCAAATATTTGAATTTTGCCTACCTGCTTGCCATCAATGCCATGTTGTCCCGTTAACGCACCCAGAATATCACCCGGTCTCACTTTCTGCTTTTTACCACCATCAATCTGCAGGGTGACCATTGATGGTTTATAAGCAGGATTTTCCAACAAACTGGAGGGCGGTAATGGTTCCGCGTTAAGGCTTTTTTCCAGGTACTCACCCAGCCGTTCCAGTCGGTAAGTCTCTTTTTCACTATACAAAGTGCAGGCCATGCCCTGACTTCCCGCCCGCCCGGTACGGCCAATACGATGTACATGCACTTCACTCTCTCGGGCAAGGTGGTAGTTAATCACCGCATCCAGCGCCTCAATATCCAGTCCCCTCGCCGCAACATCGGTAGCAACCAGTATTGATGTACTTTTGTTGGAAAATCGCACCAGTGTTTGATCACGTTGTTTTTGCTCAAGATCGCCATGCAAGGCCAGCGCACTAAAACCATAATCCAGCAATTCATCAGCAACTTGCTGTGTTTCCCGCTTGGTATTGCAAAAGACCAGTGCCGATTCGGGGCGATGTTTCAGCAGTAAAAGACGCAAGGCCGTCATACGCTGCTGATCATTCTCCAGCTGATAAAAAGATTGCTGAATACTGCTATCGTCATGGGTCGATGCTACTTGTACGATCACCGGGCTCTTCATAATACGCCCGGCAATCGCTTGGATCTGATCAGGAAAAGTAGCGCTAAATAACAGCGTTTGTCGCTGGGCGGGAACCCGTGCGATGATCGCATCCAGGGTTTCCTGAAAACCCATATCCAGCATACGGTCGGCTTCATCCAATACAAAGACACTCAAACTATCCAGCTTTAGCGTACCCTTGCGCAGGTGCTCTTCAACCCTTCCGGGTGTGCCCACCACAATATGGGCTCCATGTTCCAAAGAGCCAATCTGAGGCCCAAAGGGCGTGCCGCCACATATCGTTAGCACTTTAATATTATGAATGGCTCGGGCCAGTCTGCGCAACTCTTTGGCAACCTGATCCGCCAGCTCACGTGTTGGGCAAAGTATTAGGGACTGTACACGAAAACGTTTTACATCAAGTTTATGTAATAAGCCCAAGCCAAAGGCGGCGGTTTTACCCGAGCCGGTTTTTCCCTGAGCAATGACATCTTTGCCAGCAAGCACGGGAGGCAGACTCTGCGCCTGAATGGGCGTCATGGCATGGTAGCCAAGGGACTCCAGGTTTTTCAGCAAGGCGGGATGGAGGTCTAGCGATGAAAAAGCAGTTTGGCTCAATGGGGCACCTAGAGATATACGTGACGAAAACAATGATCTGTAGGGTGCGGCCCCCGCACCGATGCTCTTAAAACCAAACTTCAAATGGTGCGGGGGCCGCACCCTACCATTTTGTGCAGTATACCTGAGCCACAAAAAAAGGGAGCATTGCTCCCTTTTTTTGTATTTATCGCTTATTGCTAGAAAAACTGGCGGTATTCAAAACCCCAGAAACGTGGCGTACCACGAATCACATAAGGACTATTACCTTCCACTTCGCCTAGACCACCCTGTGCACCTAACAAATATTCCTTATCAAACAGGTTCTCGGCCCACAGGGCCAGCTCCCACTCACCACTAACATGCACATAAGTCACTCGAGCATTAGTAAGCGAATAGGCGTCCACCGTTTTTTTAGTTTCTCCGGAATTATCAATGCGCTCGCCGGTATAATTGGTATCAAAACGCATAATCAGATCACCAATCTCACCCATCGTCAGGGTATATTCCGCGCCGATGTTATAGGCATTTTTGGGTGTATCCGACATCGGTTGACCATCCAGAACCAACTCTCCAATGGAGGTTTGCTTAGTATAATCAACATATTCAGTATCAAGATAGGCCGAGTTAAAGCTCAGCATCAAGCTATCAAGCACCAGCCATTGAATTTCAGTTTCCAATCCAAAGGCTTTGGCATCACCATTGCCTATATGATAACGAGAGATCGAGTCACCCGGCACCTTAACGAAACTTTGGATTTGTAAATCACTGTACTCATAATAAAATAGCGCAACATTAAACCGCAGACGGCTATCCAGCCAGGTAGATTTGTAACCCAGCTCAGCGTTATCCACTATCTCTTGCTCAAACGGGGTATCGGAGAATCCAACACTGCCATAACCACCGGCTTTAAAACCTCGCGCAAGACTGAGATAGGTCAGCATATCGGTTGTCATATGGTAATTTAGCACCATCCGAGGCGTCCACTCTGACCAGGTATCACTTGGAGAGTCAGAGTGAGAAATAGTAGGAGCACCAGGTAAAGGCGCTCCGTTATTAATGGTATCAGCGATCTGCTCAAGGAACTCTAAACCATTGGAATTTTCGTAATCACCAAAAGCAAGCCGGTAAGCAAAGCCCTCTTTATTGACTGGCGTCGTTCTATCAAAGTCCTTTGAGTCGCGGGTATAACGAAGACCAAAAGTGATGTCCCACTGCTCGGTAAAGGTGTAGGTCATATCACCATAAATAGCCATACTGGTAAAAGTAAGCTCATTAAACATCTGGTCAGTATGAGTGCCAATGGCAAGAAGCTCCGCTTGCGAAGGCACTCCAGGAATACCTATACCGTATAAAAGGCCTGCATTGGTATTAACAAACTCCAAAGTATTTTCACCGTTATCTTCGGAAACCAGCTCATCATCGGGAATTACTCCGTTATCGTTATTTGAATCCAGGCCCGCCGCCAACAACAAATCAGTTAGATCCGTACCAAACATCACCCGATGTTCCTGCTCGGCCTCTTCACGAAAATAACTCACACCGGTAGACCAGGACCAGGCACCGTCAGAGTGAAAGCTGAGGCGAAATTCCTGACTGAAGGCCTGATTATCTTCAATGTTATGGGTACTAATTCTACGCCCCGGAATCGAGGTGCCATCATCATCAATACGATTATTAGACTCAAAACTACGCAAAGAGGTGATTGATATAAAGCTCAAATCATCATCAAAGTCATGATTCACCGTCAGCGAAGTTCCCCAAAGTTTACGATTTTCAAAGGCCGGCGCATCATTTTCATAGTCATTATCGTAGGCGCCACTTTCGTCACCAAAGGATTCCGGCGCATTGGCGGGATTATAGTAGAGCGCAGGATTTACACTGTAAGCGGATCGGGCATCCTTATCTATTTCGTCGTATTCCGCACGCCAGACTATTTCGGTATCAATGCTGAGATCCCAAAGGATAGATCCGGTCACCGACCAGTTACCCTCCTGGCCAATATCCTCCACACCCGTCCCCGCGCCGGCAACACCATTACGATCAGGATTATCATTATCAATATATCCATCACGCTCATTCCAAAGCCCACCAAAGCGGCCATAAACGCCTTCGACCAACTCGGTATTGTAAACACCTTCCAGCTTTACTTTATTGTAATTACCGACCGTTACACCAAGGTTACCTTCGGTCAGGGCGGTTGGTTTTTTAGTAATAACACTGATAGCACCCGCCGCCGCGTTTCGACCAAACAGGGTTCCCTGTGGGCCACGCAGAATCTCAACCCGCTGAATATCATTAAAGTTCATCTGGGCACCACCGGAGCGACCCACATAAACACCGTCAACATAAACCGCCACAGCAGGATCAGTACCGATACCAAAATCATCGGTTTTGATACCTCGTATAGAAAAATTGGGCTGGGTTGACTGGGTATTGTTCGTTTCCAAACCAGGGGTAAAACGCCCCAGATCGTTAATATTCTGCGCACCCAGGCTCTTGATGGTTTCTTCCGAGAAAGCACTGATAGCAATGGGAACTTCCTGCACAGTCTCATGACGCTTCTGTGCGGTGATAATAATCTCTTCCAACCAGGCTTCCTGTGCAGAAAGCTGAGTACTCAAGGGCACAAGGGCTACACCCAAGGCAGCGCCTGCAATAAGCGGCATTCTCTTTTTGGTACTCAGAATCATACTAAGGTCCCCAATATCATATTTCTTTGGAACTGCTTGAAGGGTTTAGGGTGAGAGGCTGTGTATCCAGCTTCCTTTGTGCGGCAAACTTTGTAATAAGCATTAATTGATTAAGTGTAGCTATAAAACTAAACACTGCTGGAAAATTGACGATATATTGCTTCAAGCCGTAACACGCAACGCGATGCCTTTATCGCTTTATAGATCATAGCGAAATATACCTGTCGTTTTTATTTTCTTTATCGACTTAACAGTACAAAAATAGACCGTGTGTCCAAGCTCACTCTTTTATTATGTATTCACTGCTCGGGATACAATCTATCTGATCGAAATCAATAAACCTCATACAGCTTTCAACCATCATCTGCTCGCGCTGCTCGTAAAGCGCCTGATCGCCCTCGGCATTATAAAAAGCCTTTCTGTCGCCCATCGCCGCTGCTGGAAAATTCTCTTCGACAATCGCATCAAAGGCGGGAGCGGATTCATTTAAGGGTCTCACAATAAGATTTTGACGGTAGGAGAACGTGGACTGAATATCAATCGCAATCTGAGCATGACTGTATTGCCAAATCTCCAACCACTGCGTGTAGCTCAAACGCTCCGGCTTTTTCAGAAATGCGATCTGGTTCATGCCCGGTGTTCTCTTCCCCAGCGGAACACGATGTTCGCTATTCACCAGAGGCTCGGACTCGCTGACTAAATAAGCATCATAACGCGAGGTATACTGTGCCAGTATCGCCTCAAGGGGCTGGCGATAGACTGAGCTGTTCAACCACAGCGATACCATGGCATCCATCGCAGGCTTATGCGCCTCTATTCGGTAGGGAGAAGCAATCTCAACATCCTCATCAACAATGCAAACTTTTAGCTTAAGCACACCGGCGGCGATCAACTTGTCACTCATTGGACCCAGCAAATCATTGCTGAAACCCTCAGTGCTTTGAGTACTCTTTTTCCAGAGCGGATAAAGTATTTTTTCCATTAATTATCTCTCTCTTTTCTTTTGTATCCACTTCACTCATAAAACCTGGCATCTGCGAGCGGACATGAGCTCACGAATAATCCAATTGTCCGCTATAGAACCTGCGAAAAATTCTACTTCATTATTGTATACCAATCCTTTTCACAAGAATCTTTTCCTGCCTTGCATAAACGAACACAATCCGCACTAATACTTTTTAATTAGACAGTTCTAAGTATCTGAACCATAATAGTGATAATAATAACGAATTCAACAAGATGAAAGTATGACCCTTGAGTTGCAGCAATAATGACTGATCACCCAAGTAACTTTTATGGCAAGAGAGGAATATGGCCGCTCGCGCTTATTCTGTGCATGCACGCTCAAAACAGTTGGTCGGGGAATCAACCGGACGACTCGGAAGATCTTTTTTCCCTCACTCTGGAAGAGCTGATCAACTTGCCGGTGTTATCGGCCACCTCCAAACAAACTGAAAGCTACACACAAAGACCCGGCATCGTCAGTTATATCAGCAGTGAAGAAATTCAAACCTATGGCGCCAACAACTTACTTGATCTGCTGCGCCGCCTGCCCAACGTAGACGCCCCCTCGCTCTACGTTTTTCGCAA
>JAUXDF010000281.1 GCA_030618505.1 Spongiibacteraceae bacterium
ATTTCGGTTTTACTTTTAAAATGTTTATAGAGTGTTGGGCGAGCGACACCAGCCTGTTTGGCGATATCACTCATTGTGGTTTTTTCAAGACCATTGCGTATGATGCACTCAAGAGCAGCTTTGCATAAACGGAGTTTAGCCTCCGCATCACTTTTGGGTCTATTGCCAGACCATAATGACTTGCTCAAATTAAGATGTCCTCTTTATTAAGTATGGGCAATTAATTATTTGCACATTTGTCGAATCTGTTCAGGTGATTAAACCATTACAAGCAGTTTTGCACTATGGATAAATTTTGTGTCTTAGAGCCCAACTACTTAATATGCCAGCTTTCCGGCTTTTTTAGCGCTCAAATGGCCATTCTCATAAAGCCAGCGAATAACTTCAGCTAAGGTTTCTTCACGGCAGGTAAATTCCAGGCCTAGCTCACTTTCAATCTTGCTACTATCGGCATAAACCCATTGAGAAGCATAGGTCATGCCTTCAGCGGTGAAAGGAAATTCTTTACCAGTC
Source organism: Spongiibacteraceae bacterium (assembly GCA_030618505.1). GTDB lineage: Bacteria > Pseudomonadota > Gammaproteobacteria > Pseudomonadales > PIVM01 > JAUXDF01. Next base: position 514 of record JAUXDF010000281.1, read on the forward strand.
AACTTGATGGCAATATCAGCACATCTGCCAAGAAATCTGAGAGCATTACCGGGTATGTGTACATAAAATAACTTTCTACCCGTCACTTTTCTTGTGATATTGAGCAATTCATTCCAACTGTAGAAATGGCCTCCCAGCATAAAGCGGTCGGGTCCGTCGATCCGTTCCAGAATAGCTACATGCGCGTTGGCAATATCACGCGCATTTACAAACTGCATGCCAGTGCTACTGGTAAAGGTAAACTGGCCAACAAACATTTTTAAACCGAAGTGAGGATCAGATAAGCCTGGATCACCCGCACCAACAACCCCGGCCGGATAGGTGATAACGATGGGCGCGCCTTGTGACTGTAGGTCGCGGACATAGTTTTCGCAGCTTACTTTGCTGCGGCCATATGCATTTTTGGCAGTACACACCGGAGTGTTTTCATTCATTACTGTATCGTTTGCATTAAATAGCGCACTAACACTGGATACATAGATAATTTTTTTTATCCCGGCAGCCATACTGCAATCAATAACCAATTTAGTGCCACCCACATTGGTTTCATGCACTTGTTTAGCATCTTTTTTTGCTGTCGATACCATTGCCGCCGAATGAATGACCGCATCGCAGCCGTCAACCGCACTGGCAACGGCGAATTTATCAGTAATATCGCCGACCAGGACTTCGTCGATTTCAATACCAAGATTATCAAATACAGACTTCGTTTTACTTTCTGATCGAACCAGTAAGCGAACCTGATGCCCAGCATGTTTTAATGCTTTTGCTGTATGCGAACCGACAAAACCCGTGCCGCCGGTAACAAGAACTTTCATAATTTCCTCAATGTGAAAATAGGGTAATACTCGTATTTTACCTTGGTTGCCCGGGATGAGCTATGGGGCTTATTACTGGCGACCGAATGGGGCAGGGCGCCAGCGATTCAAAAGCTTACCTGGATTTAGGTTTAGATTTGGTCGTCGGTTTTTCTGCGACGATTCTCCAGTTTAAATCTGCTATTTTGGCCTTCTCGGCAGTAGTCCAGGATTCGCCGCCTGTTTGAAGAAGATCAAGTGATTCTTCTACCCATGGAGGCATAATGCGCATCTTCTCCAAGGCTCTGATAGCTTTTCGCGCCATGTGGATTAAATCTCGTTTTTGCTCACATACCGGCCAGGCTTCGCTTTTCGAAGGTGCGGAAAGGATAATGTCAAAGCCGGCTCTTTTTAAGGCAGCACAGACGTCGGCTGGATACATTGATTGAGTTGCCGCTAGAGTTGGCAGGTAGGATTTGTGAAGCGCCACATGTTCTTCGTTATTCCAATCAAAATGAGGTGTTAACAGATATTCAGAACAAGCGTATCGAGCGCCGGGCTTTAATACTCGGAACATCTCTTTTGCATGGTCGTCCAACTCGTCTTTCTTGAAGAAGGGCCATACGGCCTGGATGGAAAAACATCCATCGAAGCTTGCTGATTCATAATCTAGCGGCTCGTGATGATTACCAATTTTGTAGTGCAGACGATCGCTCATGTCACATTCTGCGGCCCACTCGATGGCATTTTCGATCTGATCCGGATCAATGTTGTAGCCCGACACCTGTCCACCGGTCATCGTGGCTAAGTAATGTGCAATTCTTCCTCTCCCACATCCCATATCCAGTAGATGGGATTTTTCTGGCTTCTCTAGATTCAGCTCTTTCAATACATCTTGCTCGTTTAACAATTGATTCCCATACAGGCCTTGCTTTTCATCGAGCTGTGGCGGAATGTAGAGTTTTTCCAAATCGAAGACTGACAACATGTTGTTTAAGACCTTGTAATAGGCCGCTACTGCTTTTGTTTCGTCCTCGGTATTGGTCTCTGCACCAGTTTGCATATGTTGAAGGAACTTATAGGCATCAACGCAGGCGTCCTTGTCCTCTTGCGGTAAGGTTACCAATCGCTTTATGCCGGTGAGCGAAGTCTTGATTCTATACAAATTCGCTTTTAGGTCTTTGTTTTCTCTTTGAAAATAGTTTGTCATTAGAGCCATGATTTAACCTTTATTTGTTCTATCGACCATGGGTAGAATCAACACCCTATATAATTTGCATGATAGGGCATTATGTATGGCCACTGTGTGTGAGTCCTATTCTCCTTGTAGATACCCTATATATAGTTGCTCGATACAAGGCAATAAAGTAACATATTAACAGAAATAGCAAATGTGTAAATATTATTCTGCTATTGTTTCTATACAACAGATATAGAACCTTATTTCATTCCTTGCACCTGGTGCTTCAGTTCGTCATGCAACAAAGGTAATAAAAGAGATTTAATGAATTACTCTTCCGAATTTATAGCAGCGCTGGTTTTCGTTTTTATATCCTCTCTCTTATGGGTCGCAGCAAAATTGCTGAAACTGAATGTTCCGGTAGTGTATGGTCGCCACGAATCAGGAGAGTTTCGACTTAGAATACCGACGCGTCTTTCGTGGGTGTTGATGGAATCACCTGCATGTTTGGTTTTTACGTATTTTATATTTACAGGGCCTTTGCCCGTAACGCCGCCGGTCATCGCTTTGTTTATCATGTGGCAGATGCATTATTTTCACCGGGCTTTTATATACCCTTTTCAGCTACAGATTCGCTCTGGATCGACCACACCGGTTCGCATGACACTGTTTGGTGCTGTTCTTTGTGCCGCGTGCGGGTATTTGAACGGTGAGTTTATTTCAAAATATGGTGTGCATTTACAGTCTAATGATTGGTTTTATTCGCCCGCATTTATTATTGGTACGAGTCTATTTCTGTTTGGATATGTGCTGAATAAAAAATCTGATCGTGAGCTGATAAAATTGCGCAAACAGAATCCGGATGATTATAGCATTCCCTATGGTGGCGCTTACCGCTGGGTATCATGCCCAAATTATCTTGGCGAGCTTATCACCTGGTATGGCTTTTGTTGTGCGGCGTGGTCTATTGCAGGATTTACTTTTGCCTTTATGACCGCATCTAACTTGATACTTCGGGCATTAGAGAACCATCGCTGGTATCACGAAAAATTTCCCAATTATCCGCCAGAGCGTAAGGCAATTATTCCTTATATTCTGTAATGGCCATTTATCCTTGCGACCCATCAACTATACAGTGCGGTAAATTAATATGGTAAATGAGTACGACTACATAATTGTCGGAGCAGGTTCTGCCGGTTGTGTTCTAGCCAATCGTCTAAGTGCCGACTCTTCAGTGAATGTACTTTTGCTTGAGGCTGGCCCAGTTGATAAATACGCCATGCTTCATATGCCCGGCGGTATGCTGGAAGTGTTCAAACATGGCGCTTACCACTGGCAGACGCCTACCGTGCCTCAGGCCCACCTTAACAATCGTCAACTCGAATTGATTACGGGAAAGACGCTCGGAGGCTCTTCCAGTGTTAATGGCATGATGCATATTCGTGGTACTGCAGCTGACTATGATCGCTGGGCAAATGAAAGTGGTTGTGCAGGTTGGAGCTATGCTGATGTGTTGCCGTATTTCAAGGAAACAGAAAATAGTAGTGAAAGTGCTAGTGCGCAGCGCGGTGGTTCTGGAGAGCTGAACGCCGCGAGTGTGCCAGAGGAGTTTGTAACAGCACGTTTGATAAATTCGTTCAATGCCGCCTCAAAGGAGCAGGGAATTCCAGCATGCGATGACTTTTGTGATGGCAAGGCTCAAGGAGTCGGTTGGACCCAGGCGACGATCAAGGATGGCAAGCGACATTCAGCGGCAACCGCCTTTTTGAAACCCGTCATGCAACGATCAAACCTGACAGTGATGACCAATGCTGTCGCTCAAAAGATTACATGGAATAGGGAAGGTGAAATACCCGTCGCAAGTGGCTTGCTTGTTCGAGTGAAAGGAAAAAGCATCGACCTCAAGGCTAGATGCGAGGTGATACTTTGTGCAGGTGCTTTGCGATCACCTCAGTTGTTGCAGCTTTCAGGCATTGGCGAGCGCTCACATCTGGAAAATTTGGGTATAGAGCTTGTTTCCCAAGTGCCTGCGGTTGGAGAAAACCTGCATGATCACCCTGCAGTAAAAATTCAGTATCTTTGTAACGAACCCATAACGATGAGTGGTATGAATATTTTCCAGCAACTGTGGATCGGTATTCAATGGACTTTCTTCAAGAAAGGTCTCGGTAGCTGGAATCATTTTGATGGCAATATGTTTATCAAATCACTTGAAGAGCTGGACGAAGCAGATCTTCAAGTACTGATGGTTGCCTTGATC
>JAUXDF010000429.1 GCA_030618505.1 Spongiibacteraceae bacterium
AAGAAGCTGTGCTGCCTCGCCAAAACCTCCTCACTACCTAACTCAATACGATCAGGTGATACTGCGGCCGTTGGGTCAATACGCACCCAGCCACTGCCTTCAAGCCACACTTCAGACCAGGCATGGGCGTCAAATTGTCGAATCGTCAGATAATTTTCGTAAGGGTTTTTTACCCCACCTTGATAACCAACAACCACTCTGGCTGGAATACCTGCAGCTCGCATTAAAAAGGTAAAGCTGCCAGCGTAATGCTCACAAAATCCTCTACGGGTATCAAACAGAAACTGGTCGATGCCATTACGACCCAGGCGCGGTGGCTCCAAAGTGTAAACAAAGGCTTGTTGGCGAAAGAAGGTCAACACTCTACTGATATAAGCCAGATCATCAGACGCGGCCTTTCGCCATTGTATAGCCAGCTCACGGCTATCCGGATTTATCCGCGCGGGCAACTGCAACTCCCGCTGCCTTACCTTTGGATAAAGGCGAGGTTCGCGCAATGCATTTAGATTTGAGCGAATCGATATTTTCATTCGCTGTCTGATAGGCAGGCGAGTAGAGAGTGTGTATTCTGCCTGGTACAGTAGCGCAACGCTGCTATGCGCTTGCGCCACCGGCAAAGTAAATAGCCAGTTTTGCTGGGTGGGCTCCATAATAAGATCGTAAATATAGGCCTGCTGTTTATTCGCAATAAAATTAATCGGCGGACTGTCAATCGCCGGTTGCTTTATCGGCGTCCAACTCTGGCCATCGTAATTTGATAGCACCAGTCCACGCCAATAAAGCTGTGACTGTTCGGGTATTTCGTCTTCAAAAACAGCACGAAAAGCCAGCGCATCCGAGCGTGTAAGCTTACTTATATCACCGGGTGACATTGAATCCCCCATCCCCGTTTTGGCCTGATGGGATGGTAAAGGTACCGACCAAAAAGGATCAATACGCGGGAACACCAGGAACACCAGTAACATCAAGGGTAAAGCTTGTGCCACCATGGTACTGGCAATACGAAAGGGGCGAATAAACTGGTTGGTTTCCGCAGACTGATGTAATGCGATCAGCGCAGTGCTGACGACAATAAGGCACAAGCCCATATACAAAGCGGAAGGAATACCCTGAAAGAATAATAGCTGGGTGACTGTGACAAAATAGCCTAAATGTATCAGCAGTAATATATCCCGCTTACTGCGCATCTCCAGAAGCTTTAGCAGGTAGGCTGTAATCAAAACCGCGACTGCAGGCTCCAAGCCAACTATGTTGCCATACTCTCTAAAAATACCCGCAATGCTCATAATCACCAGGGAGATTTTTATCAGTTTGCCGGGATAAAATAGTCGACCACGATAAATCATCACTCGCCAAACCACACAGACAAGCCACACGAACAACACCCATGTTGGCAATCGCTCACTGTGGGGCAGAATGATGAGGCTCTGGGCTATCAGCAACCATAATAGACAATAACGGGGGACTTGAAACAACAGGCTCATCGCTGATCCTCATTGTTTTCAAGTTTGTTTTCAAAACCGTACAAGCCCAACGCACTCAAAATACGTTCCTGGTGCGCATCCCCTCTTCCCGGCGCTATTTCTATGTCAGGCATGCGAAGACCGTATTCATCCTGCCCCTTCGACAACTCCAGAGCCAAAAAACACAGCTTTGACAGGCGTAGCTCCTGAGCTTCCCCTTCAAAAAAATCCCAGTCCAACCAGATGCGACGATCTGCACTGGCAGAAAACTGCTTTGTTTGTAACGCTTGCCCTTTAGCCAGACTACGCCAGGAAACATGTTTCAGGGAATCACCGGCAACATAATTACGAAAACCATAAAAATCTTCTGCACCGTGCTGCTCAAGCATCTCACCTTCATTGTGCTGCGCAAATGCTCTCGTCAACGTTCCGGCAGCAACCGGCTTGGGGTAAACCACGGATGACATATCCAGATCCACCCAACTCCAGGCGCGCAACAAACCTAGCGGGTAGTAACTCTCAACCAACAAGCGCTTGGCGTGCATACGGCCACGTTTTTTGGTTCTCAAAAATAGCCGTGCAGCTCTTTCCTGTTGCTTGCAGACATCCTCTACAATTTCCTCTGAATTAGGCCAGCGCAGCTGAATACCGTGATATTGGCGCTTTCCATTTCGACTTAAGAGAATATTATATTCTGCATCTTCGCCAGCAAAAGCAGCTTTGGCTTTTCCCGCCTTTATCGTCAAACCCGACAAGTTACTGTAAGTGTGCAAAATGGCCACCACAAACAAGCTGGACAACCAAAAAGCGAGAATATAGGCGAGATTATTTTCATAATTAATCGCGGCAATCAACACCGCCAAAATAACAATAGCGAACAAAAGCCCCTGACGAGAAGGAAAGATAAAAATGCGCCGTTGATTGAGGGTGATTTCACGCGCCGCTGGAATACGTCGGTCAAGCCATTGCAGGTAGCGATTTCTAATAAAGCGCTTCATCTATTTATTTCTTTGTCTCTTTTTCTCTGCAGAGCAAGGGATTCTCGCCAATCAGCCAATAACATCAACCGCTGATAGCATTCTCGCGACCAAGGATCCGCCATCACCACTAAATTCCATCGCAGCGGATAAACGGTGTTCAACCACCGAAGGCAGGACAGCTTGAACATCCTCAGGTATCACATGGCTGCGACCATCAATCAGCGCCCAGGTTTTTGCACAGCGCAGCAGCGCGAGCGCCCCGCGCGGTGATAAGCCGTATTCAAAATCCGGGGAATTTCTTGTATAGGCTACCAGGCGCTGTAGATACTCCAGTAATTTGTCAGTGGTTTTTACTTTCTCCACCGCGGACTGAATGGTTTGTAGCTGCTGTTGGCTTAAGCAAGGTTGGAGGGTTTTTAAAACCTCCCGACTATCGCCGCCTTTGAACAGTGCCATTTCCGCACTGGGATCAGGATAGCCGAGGGTGATACGCATCAAAAATCGATCAAGCTGTGATTCTGGTAAGGGAAAAGTACCCGCTTGCGTCACCGGGTTTTGCGTGGCAATAACGAAAAAGGGCTGTGGCAGGGGCCTGGTTTCACCCTCTATCGTTACCTGCCCCTCCTCCATC
>JAUXDF010000047.1 GCA_030618505.1 Spongiibacteraceae bacterium
TGTTTTAAAATATTGTAGGGATGACTGTCTCGAAACCACAAAGTTTCATTGGTAGTCATTGCATCGATAACTGACTGCCGCAAAGGCGAGGAACTCAAACCTCGCTGCATCTGTTTAACCAGTTCACTGAGATTTGCAATATTTTTGTCGGTCATAATACGACCAACTCGACTGGAGACCAGATACTGCTTATTGTCGCCCAGCAAAATACCACAGGCTTTCTGCAGATAGTCTCTAAATTCGTTATAGTGCTCTATCAAAGCGCTTCCTTAGACGTCACGGTATGACGTAAGTCTATTACAACTGACAAAAAATTAATCCTCTATACCACTGACAGCTTTGATTCTGTCAGATACACGCCCTGCCAATTGGTCCGGATTAAACTTTGCAAGAAAGGCATCTGCGCCGACTTTTTCAACCATTGCTTCGTTAAAAACACCACTAAGAGAGGTGTGTAAGATAATATTGAGACCACTAAGACGTGGATCCTCCCTTACCGCAGCCGTCAGAGTATAACCATCCATTTCAGGCATCTCGATATCAGAGATCATCATTAACAGCTTTTGGTTAACATCCTCGCCCTGATCGGCAATATTTTGTAAGTAGTCCAAGGCCTGTCGACCATCGTTCAGCAATGTGGTTGACACGCCCACGGTCTCAACACAACGCTTAATCTGCTTACGAGCAATAGCCGAGTCGTCAACGATCAGCACATGCTTATCAACCGCACGTTGGGTAATATGATCTTCAATCACACCGTCAGAAATTTCCTCATTGGGCGGAGAAACCTCGGACAGCACTTTTTCAACATCAATAATTTCAACCAGTCTGCCGTCAATCTCGGTAACTGCTGTCAGGTAATGATCTCTGCCGGAACCCTTGGGTGGTGGGTGAATATCCTCCCAGTTCATATTAACAATACGCTCGACGGCACTGACCAAAAAACCCTGGGTCGCCATATTGTATTCCGTGATTATAACAAAGCAGTTTTCAATATTATCCAGCAAACCCTGGCCAGTTGCCTGGGCCAGATCCATGATCGATATCGTACCACCGCGTATATGGGCGATCCCTCTGACCACGGGGTTGAGCTGTGGGATAATCGTCAGTTTAGGACACTGCAATACTTCTTTAACCTTAAAGACGTTGATACCATAGACCTGCTTGCCATTGAGTCTGAACAATAACAATTCGAGCCGGTTTTGTCCGACCAACTGGGTGCGTTGGTTGACACTGTCTAAAACGCCGGCCATAGCCTTCTCCTGATACATTATTAATGATTGCCTTACCAGTCTAGTAGAAGATATCCATTCTTGTAGCGAGTTAGCTTCGGCAAATTTGAATATCTTGGTATTTATATTGCATATTACTTCGTGAACTGTCCGTTGATTGCCGAATTCGCCAATCCTCTGGCGCACAATGTCACATGGGTATGTTTACGCTTCAAAGCAAACTAAAAAGGAGGATAACGTATGAACTACAACTTTCGCCCTACTCTATACGCCTGCTTTTGCATCTTCACGTTAATCTCAGGCATAAGCTCCCCAATGGCCAAAGCCGCCATTAGCGCAGACGATCTGCGCCAACAGGTTTTCCGGTTTATTGATAAACAGCTAAAAAATGACGATAGCAACCACCGGATAGAAATTAATGTAGCGCAACTGGATTCACGCTTAAAATTATCAGACTGCAGCGAAAACCTCAGCTTTCAACTTCACGGCCAAAATACCCAGCAAGGGCGCATATTGGTAAAAACGAGCTGCCACGGCGATAAACCCTGGTCAATATTTGTCGCAAGTTACGTTAAACGCTTCATCCCTGTGGCCACTAATAAACACCCACTGCAAAGGGGGCAAAAAATCAGCGCCGCAGACCTTGTTTTGCAGGAACGTGATATCAGCAAGTTGCGGAGTAACTATTACACCAGTCTGGCACAGCTTAATGGCTTGATTGTTCGGCGCAGCCTGCCGGAACAAACCGCACTGCAGAGCCATCAACTGGAAGCAGCCAACCTGATCAAGCGTGGCGATGAGGTTTATATTCGCGCCAGTCATGGCCGAATATCGGTTCAAATGCCAGCGGTTGCTCTCTCCAAAGGCAAAATGGGAGAACAGATTAAGGTCAGAAACCGCAGCTCCAATAAAATAGTTCGAGCAAGGGTAACCGGTATCGGGCAAGTAGAGGTTGTTATGTAGGGCGCACCAGAGGATATAACAAGCTCCTGCACCAAGACCACTAAAACCAACGTAACTTCAGCAAAAGCACAAAGTTCGTCATTCCGGCAGTCTTTTAGCCGGAATCCAGTTTGCAGGACTCTGGATCCCCGACAAAGCACTTCGGGGATGACGAAAATGGCTGGTTCAGAGTATTTATTTCATTATTCTGAGCACTTACTACACAGCAAACAATTAAACCCTTTAACAACAATGACTTAACAGGAAGCATCAAGAATTCATCAAAACGGCCGATAACCCTCAGTAGGCGCTTATTGGGAAAGATCATTAATTAAGCAGAATTTTAGTTAAAGTTTTTCCTGAAAGAGTCGATAATAAGGGTGATCGTTTAACAAATGCCGTAAATATTCGGCAGAAAGCATTCGGAAATAGCATCATGGTCAGAGACATCAGTGGTGCTGGTACGCCTCAAAGCGGAGCCAGCAACACCAACAAAAGTGCCAACAGTGGAGACGTGCTCGCTAAGCAGCTGCCGGGAAACCAGCCGCAAACTGCTCAAAAGCCCGAATCTGCCAAGGACGTTGTTGAGATTAGCTCTCAGGCCAAGGTGATGAAAAACCTGGAAGCAAAACTGAGCCAACTACCAGACATCGACCTGAAGCGTGTTGATGCCATAAAAAGCGCCATCGCTGATGGTAGTTATGAAGTTGATGCACAAAGTATTGCCGACCGAATGCTGCAAGCCGATGATGATTTTAATTTCAGCTAACGGCTGCCCTCAATAAAATACGGGGCACAAAACGATCATAGGTATCCCGCCATGCAACGCACGCAGATCAACCCTGCGCTGATCAAAGATCTGATTGACAGCGACATTCATAATGCCAATGAACTCCTCAACCTTCTAAACAGAGAAAAATCTGCACTGGAAGCACGCGAGACCGGGCAACTAAAAAATCTATTACCTGAGAAAAAGCAGGTACTGGCTACGCTGGAGAAAAACGCGCAAACACGGCGCGATATACTTAAGCAGCTGGGCAAAAAAGACAGTAATGAAAACTGGAGAAGCTTAGTAAAACACCTCGAGCTTACGCCTATCTGGGAAAAACTGGAGTTGTCCCTGAAACGCTGTCAGGATCTCAATCAGGTTAATGAGCGTGTGATCAGTCGCTCCCAGCAAACGGTTGGCCGCTTGCTGGAGATTTTCCGCGGCCAAATCGGTCAGACAAATGTCTACAACGAACAAGGCAGCACCCGAACACAGCATCATGGCCTTAGCAGAACGATAACCACTGCTTAAATTTATCTTGCTGCCCGGGCACCTCTGCCAACCTTTTCAAATCCTCCGGCCTGTCGATATCCGGCAAGGCCGGCAACTCAATACTGGGCCACTTTAAGCTCTCCAGCACCCTGCGGGTTTGATTTAGGACCCGCGAGCTTCCCCAGTCTATACCGGCAAATAGTTGCCGATCCAACCTACTCAAACCAATCAGCACATAACCGCCATCGGTGGCAGGACCGATCACCACCGGAGCACTTTCCAGCGCAGAAAAAGCACTGTGCAGATATTTACTATCAATAAAAGGACAGTCGCTACCAACCAACACAACACGATCATAACGCTCGAGCATCTGCGCAAACATAGCGTACATTCGCTCTCCCAGATCATGCCCTTGCTGCTCGCTGACAGTAATTTGCGGTCGTGATTTTTTGAGCGCTTGAAAAAAACCATGCTCGGGCTGATCCCCCACCCACAACTGCACATCAATCCCTTCAGTTTGTAGCAAAGCGTCAAGACAATGTTCGGTAAGCTGACAATGTAATTCAACAGATTGCTTGGGAGAAAGCGCGCTGATCATTCGGGTTTTTACTCGCCCCGCTACCGGAGCTTTGGCAAATTGCACCAACAAGCAATCAAACATTTTTATAGTAATTTTTGACTATATTATGCGGGCTAATACCGATAAAAAACTCAAAGCGCAGCCGCCACATTAAAACAATAGTTTTAAATATGCCGTTTTCTTCCCAGCGACGACTGGAGGTAATAACAGGCGTACTCAGCCAGGCCGGCGCCAGTGATAATTGGCGCAAAGACTGACAAAAAGCAACATCTTCCATTAAGGGGATATCGGCGAAACCACCCATCTCTAAAAATAGCTCTCGACGAACAAACAGAGATTGATCACCGGTAGCAATTTTTGTTAGGCGAGAGCGCCACGTCATAAAACGTTCAACCACTCTTAACATCCAGTGCTGGCCGCTTAAGCGTACGGCAAAAAAACCCCAAGGCACCTGAGCGGAAGCCTTCGTACTTAAACACTCCATAGCATTTTCTGGCAAGCGCGTATCCGCATGAAGAAATAACAAATAGGTACCGCTAGCGAGCCTTGCGCCCTGATTCATCTGCCCGGACCTGCCAGGTCGACATATCGACACCTGATCCACCAAAGGCTCGGCCAGTCGAGCAGTGTCGTCCTCACTACCACCATCAACCAGAATAAGCTCAACACCCTGTTGACGCAGAGACTGCAACCGCTGCAACTGAGACTCTATAACAGCTGCTTCGTTAAGCACTGGAATAATGATTGAAAATCGACACATACTCTAATCCAGACTAATTAATCGTCCAGGGCGCCGCCACAACTGCTGCCCTGCCCTGCGGTGCAAGCATAACAGTGCTCAGCAACAAAGATCGGGTTATTCTCTAGATCAACATCAAACAATTCATCGATATGCACTTTCTTGCCATCACTGGCAATTAAATTCCCCCGGCTTAGCGAGAACGGAAAATCCAGCATCTGATTAAAATCACAATCGTAAATATAACCCTGCCAATCCACACTAATCAACGACCGGCACATCACCGTCTGCAGATTACTGGCAGAAAAATTATCCTTCAGCAGCGTCATATAAGAGCCAAACTCTCCCTTTGATAACAAGACACTACCAAAGCGACTAATTGGCATATTAGTAATGGTATAAAGATCATTAAAAACCACATCAAAGCGCTCTTTTAACTCGCGCTTGTAATCAAGCTCCAGCGATTCCTGTGGCGGTGGCAGGTGATTTCCCACGGGGTTATAAACCAGGTTTAGCCTCAGCTCTGGCGCATTGCCATAACCCAATTTATTTAATTTTCTGAGTGCAATAATGCTGGCATCGTACACTCCCTTGCCACGCTGCCTGGTAACATTCTCCTCCAGGTAGCAAGGTAAGGACGCCGTAATCACCACTTTGTTGGCCACCAGAAATTCGGCCAAACCTTCATAGCCGGGCTCCATAAGAATAGTCAGGTTACAACGGTTAATGACCTCCACCCCCAAGGCCCTTGCCTCCGTGACCAGGTAGCGAAAATGGGGATTCATTTCCGGCGCACCGCCGGTAAGATCCAGCATCTGAATTTTGTTTTTTTCCACAAAACCCAGCAAGGAGTCAATCGTCTCCTTAGTCATCAGCTCTTTGCGCGTAGGACCTGCATTCACATGACAATGAGTGCAACTTAAATTACAGAGATAACCTAGATTGACCTGCAATGTAGTCAACTGGTCACGCTTAACGGCAGGGAAGCTGCAGGCTTCCAGTAATAATTCTCTTGTATCATGCATTGAACGCTACAACCCTATTGAACATAAATTGGCCACTCACAAATGAGACCGTCGAAAATCTTAGCAGAGTTTAACCTAGACCAACAAACCACTTAAATGTTACAGCTTTGACCACAGACCTTGCACTGCTTACACCCTTACTTCAAAATGCCGCCCTTCACCTTCCACTGCAAGGAAAAACCTTATGTCAGCCGCAGCCTCTCACTACAATATCAGCTGGGATGAATTTCACCGTGACACCCGAGAGCTAGCCAAACAGCTATTGGCATCCGGCCGACAATGGAAGGGAATTATTGCCATCGCCAGAGGCGGCCTGGCACCTGCGGCCATTTTGGCAAGAGAGCTTGATATACGCCTGGTGGACACCATCTGTATCGCCAGCTACCAGCATGATCAACAAGGTGAAGTCAGCGTACTAAAACAACCCGAAGGGGATGGTGAGGGTTTTCTTCTGGTTGACGATCTGGTTGATAGTGGAAAAACCGCCAAAATCGCCAAAGAGCTACTCCCAAAGGCTGACTTTGTGGCCATCTACGCCAAACCCGCCGGAAAGCCAATGGCCGATCAATACCTGAAGGATGTTGAACAGCAAGTCTGGCTACACTTTCCCTGGGATATTGAACTGAGCTACGCCGAACCGCTGGCGGATCGCTAAATAAGACATTCACTGTAACAGGCATTTGTTGCAGAGGGGTGTAGCGAATATTATTCATTCAGCGGCCCTTGACCTACCCCTAACCCCGCACCAACCTTTCTCTCAAACCTAAATTTCATGTAAGAAGTTGAAAAAATAGACATTCAACTTCTGTCTAATATTGACATTATTGGACATAAGGCTTATATACTAAATAAAGGAGGATTTTGATTATGAATGTAAGCTTAAGTAAAACCTTCGAGCAGTATATAAACAAGCTGATCGAAACAGGAACATACAACAACGCTAGCGAAGTGGTGCGAGAAGCCTTGCGCCTGAAAATGCAGCAAGATGAAACATATCAAGCCAAGCTCGAAGCTTTGCGGAATGATATTGGGGTTGCCTGCCAGCAAGTAGAGCGCGGAGAAGTGTCAGAATGGAATATTGAAAATTTTATTTCAAGGTTGGACGAAAGAAAGAAATGACACAAACCACCTTTACCAATGAAGCAAGAGCAGACCTGACCGACATTGCCGATTATACAGAAAATGAATGGGGTAAAGATCAACGGAATACTTATTTAAGGGAGCTTGATTCCTTTTTCCATAAAATATTGGATACACCCCACCTGGGGCGCCATCGCATTGACATCAAGGAAGGTATTTTTAGCCGACTTCATCAGCAACATGTCATTTTCTATCAACTCAACAATAATGCCCTTGTGATTTTGCGGGTGCTTCATCAAAGCCGAGATATTCAGCGAGCTTTTACCTAAGTAGCCATACAAGCTTTAAGTCATTTTAAAGAAAATGGCGTCCCCGAGCACACCCTAAAATGCGCTCATCTATATCAGGCAATAGCGATCTAGCCGGCACGGCATACACCAATCAGCACTATCCACGCCTTCAGACAAGGTGTTGTTTTATGAGATGGGCTTTAAGCAATTTGATATCACTTTGAGGCATGTCGTGTTGATTGAGTTGTCGAACGTAGTCCGTTTGAACAACATCATAAACATCATTAATAATATCTTTAGCCTCAGATTCATGTAAACCAAATGCATATGCTTCAGAAAGTAGATTATTGAAATCACGCTGCGGACCCTGCTTGCCTGTGGCAATAGCATGCATGGACTTGTCGGGGTGCTGTACGATATCAAAGGCTGGTGATAGCGCGTAGAGATCTCTGGATTGATAGATAAACCCGTGATTCTTAAGGTGGTCGTCAAGGTTGCCGATGGCGATATTAAATGCAGCGCGACGAAACAGCTCCAATCGTTCGCAAGCAGGGTTTTCGGTAAATCGCGACATCAGGTTGGCGATACCGTGGTATGAGAAAGTATTAGTTACCTGGGAAACCGGGATACGTTGTGATCCCAGCATAGCCATGGCTGATTGATAGTGAATACCTTGTCCATTGAGGCGATCGAATCGTTTGATAGCTACCGCATTACCAAACTTTCCAGCGATAAGCTTTGTCTCGGCGCTGTTTATATTTGCACTTTTAGCAACCGACATCGCAAGGTGTTCTGCCAGGCAATTGTCGAAAATATCGTTTTTCATAGGAAACTTTATGATCCATTCCTGGGCATCATCCATCAAGGTAGCTTTGGGTCGCGCACCACCCAAACCGCTGCCTTGAATAAATAACGATTGGAGTTCGGCTGGTACGGGTTTTTTCGCTTCTATGCGTTGGTATAGATCGTATATCTCATCAATGTCGCTAAAGGTTGCTGGTGGCATAAGCGGTTGAGGGGTAAGGCTGTCACCAAAGGTCATGGCCCCTACCTGCATTTGTCCTTTGCACAGATAAGATGCTTCGTTGTCTGGAACAAAGCCATGCTGAAGGGTAAAAAGTTTTTTACCCCATTCATCGGGCACGCTGTCACTAAAGGTATAAGGCAGTCGCTCTGATTCAAATTCACGATCAACGAGCTCAAGGTGCAGTGGGTTTAGCGCGTAAGCCTTGGGGTGCTCAAGATAACGCTTCCCGTAGCGAAAACGGTACATTGGATGGCTGGCATCTGGCATTGCGAGCACACCAACTGGAATTCGTTGCTGCTCTATCCACAAGAACACATACACTTTTCTGCTTGCTTCGAATTGATTAGAAATCATTATCTAAGGGCCCCGGAGCTTGCAAAGCACCTCGGCGCATCCGCTTGGCCTGACCCACACTATCGTGCTCGGCTGCGCCAATACTGGCGATAGCCTCACTAAGATTAAGTGCATCAAAGGCAGCAACATAGACACCCAATCCTACATTGGGATCGCCATTCATGGCCTTGCGCAGGGTGTCACGGGAGATGTTGAGCTGCCGGGCAAATGCCGAGCGAGTGGTTCTGGCAAGGATCGCTTCACTGAGGTTGATACCGAGCTGCCGGCAGATAGTCTCTACTTTATGTGACATAAATTGGGTGGCGTTACTATGTGACATGGCTACATACCTAGTCATATATTAGAGTAATGACTAATAATATAGGCAATAGAGTGATTTATGCAACCAGAGGCAGGATCTTCCGCTAAGTATTAGATTATTAGAGTACTGAGGCCTTGCAGAACCTTATCGATACATTGGATGCAGCAAATCTCTGTGAACGAACAAGACCCATAATACCGAGCCTGCTAGTCACCAGTTGAGACGGTGCCCTTTGCTGATAGCCTCTACCCATGTAATATGATCGCCAAGGCTGGGGGCAGCATCCGGCACCCCCGCTTCGCTGGCAAAACGCGGCCACTGCCCAACCGCTGCCAGCACTTCAGTCAAAATTGCCCGCGCGCGACGTTGAGAAATATCCGCATGCTCGGCAACTGCATTTAAGTCATCAAAGGTAAAATCATCACGCTTGCCATTAATGCTCATCTGGTGCTGACGCGTCCAGCCTCGTCCATAACAATAGGTAATGTCATAGGCGGGCGCCAAGGACCAGCGACCGGCCTTATTCATTAAAAAACTAATATTCTTGGTATGATCATCCTGATTACGCGCCACCACGTTAAATACCATTCGACGGTAAAACTCCTCCATCTCATAGTGACTCAACCCAATATCACGCATTACACCAATGGCCTGCTCATAAGAATAAGCCCCCGCATCGTTAAAATCATAATGCGCCAAACCACACAACGATTGCATATGCAGTTTCTCGCCACCATCCAAACGATCAAAGCGGCGGGTCATAAAATGCGAGCGACCGTTTTCTTTAAACAGACGGCACTCAGACATATTGATACCCGCCTCAATCGCCATCAGCGAATAGGCGTATTCAACAATACTGAAACCTTTTGGATCAGCCAGTGATTCATGGTCGCGATTTTCCTCAACACCATCAAACTTCAATAGCCAATAACTAAAACCCTCATCGGTTTTCACCTGACCCGAGCGCACTTCATTCGTTTGTTGATTCCAGGCGATGACCGCCTTTGCTCGAGCGCCACCTGCGGAGGTGCCAACGGAAATAATCTGCTCAACAGCCTCTTGTTTGTCATCCTCATTGCCACTCAAATCTGCCGACAGGGAAGCCTTTGAACTCAAGGCATTATTTGCCAGCTCCACCAGCCGGGCAATTTCCAAAGGCACTGATTGCTCCTCCTTTCTACCAATCACCGGCTGAAATTCCAGAGCGCCCATTCCTCGCAAACCGATATAACACAGTCGCTCAACTGGGCTAAAGGCGGCAATGGAGCGCCCCTGCTTTTCTAACCATTGGTCAATCAGTTTATTACCAAATTTATCCGGCAAAGAATCCGATAACAACCCGGGAAGCCCCTTGAAGGTCTCTTCATTAAGACTGCCAAAAGAATAGGATTCGCTACTGAGTGGCATTTTGATGGGAGAAATCTCAATGCCCGATGATTGAAAACCCTCCGCATACTCAAAATAACCCCGATTATTTTTCCAGATTAGCGTACCAATCTGACTACCCCACAAGATGATGTCAGCCGCTTCAATAACATCACTCATGTGATTGATCCTCGCCCCACGACCAAGGCTCAACATCCGCAACCTTCGGCTTCTGTCTATTGGAGGCTCGCTGTCTGGGTGTTTTTCGATTCTTATCATTGGCCAGCAATGAGGCGGCACGCGGTGGAGGTTCGGGCATAAAGCTGTCGAGTTGATGCAGAAGGCCTAGCGCCCGCAAGATCGCGATGATATTTAGCAAGCCAACACTTTTAGCACCCTTCTCCAGATTGGAAATAGTCTTTTCATTCACACCGGAGCGTTTGGCCAACTCCCCCTGAGTAATATTCTTATTAAGCCTGGCGGCCAAAAAGCGCTCGCCCAAGTGCTTGAGTATATGCTGGTTGCTTAAATGCTCAATATTCATAGAATAAACAGTAATATAATTACGATTAATATGATTATAGACCAGTAATCGGAAGTATAATAGCTGTTAAATTTCTAACAGAACTATATTACTGTTAAAGTGGAAAATATATTGATTATCGGCAATATAGTGCGTTTTATTAAAAACCTTCGCTAGCTGATGCTATGTGTCGGCTATTTAGATTAAGGCCCCCGGCCTCCTACATGACACGCTTCAAACGTCCACTTAGATCGCCCAGTCTTCAATTTGAAGGCCGGCAACTCGATTAAACTCTTTAGTGTTATTAGTCACCAAAACACATTTTATTGAAACCGCATGGCCGGCAATCATCGTATCGTTATGGCTAATAGGTGTGCCGTTATCACTTAGCTCTTTCTTTATCGAGGCGGATGCATCAACAGCAGCTTGCCCCCAAGACAAAACACCATCAATACGCTCCATAAACTCACTAACAATTACATTATGCTTGGGAGATGCTTTCTTACCGATCGCGCCAAAACGGAGTTCAGCATAAGTGATTGCTGATATGACAATACGATCCCTGTTCTCTGCATGAGCCTGAAGCGTTTTAAGGACGCTCTCCGGACGCTCTCGCATAATGAAAGAACAAATATTGGTATCAAGCATGTATGTTTGCTTCACAGCTCTACACGCCCATCATCAATGACATCTTGCCGTTCAACCAGAAAGTCATCATCCGCTTTCTCTACATCAGCAAAGCTTTCCCATGATTTGCGTTTTGGCGTTAAGATAAGCGATTCGCCGTCACGGCGAATCTCCACTTCAGTCACCCCACCAAATTCAAACTCTTTAGGTAATCTGACTGCTTGATTCTTGCCATTTTTAAACAATGATGCTGTACGCATGCTGCAAACCTCTTATATGCATATGACCAATAACACCTTAACACCCTAAAGGCATATGTCAAGCATATGCCTATTTTTTCCAGTATTCCCAGGCTATTCAATATACATAGAGGTCATTATAAGACTGCAAGAATCAACGGCCTCACGGATAATCTAATCTAACTATTGTGTGCTACTGTGGTTCAGCATGGTCAAAAAAATTGCTAATTATAGTAAATAGTTTACCATTAGGTTGGAACATTGTTATAACAGTCGGAGAGGTGATAAAATGCCCTTACTGCAAGCGAAGTTGATTAAAGTAGGTAACAGCACAGGCTTAACCGTGCCAGCAAGCGCCCTGAGAGCGATTAATGCCACCTCTGGCGATATTGTGGAATTTGAGATAACACGTATTGTGGAGGGCGTACGGACTGACTGGAATGATGCCAGCAAATGGCAGGGAGTTGATAAAGCGCCCATGCTGCTTGATGGCACCCAAAGCAACGATTTTGATGATGAGGAATGGTCGTGGTAAAGCGTTTTAGTGTTTGGCTGGTTGACCTCAACCCCACCAAGGGCAGCGAACAAAGTGGCACAAGGCCTGTTTTGGTTTTATCCCCTGATGAGATGAATACTAAATTAAAAACCGCTATCGTGGCTCCGATGACAACAAGTCTCAGAGAATGGCCCACAAGGGTCAGAGTCGAATTTAAGGGTAAAGCCGGTGACGTTGCATTGGATCAGATTAGAACGCTTGATCAGACACGAATGAAGAAATACAAGGGTGATCTTGATCCTAGTTATCACCAGTCAATATTGAGCTGCCTGTCAGAGATTTTTGCTGAGTAGGCTCCCAGAGTATTTACCGCCTATT
Source organism: Spongiibacteraceae bacterium (assembly GCA_030618505.1). Taxonomy (GTDB): domain Bacteria; phylum Pseudomonadota; class Gammaproteobacteria; order Pseudomonadales; family PIVM01; genus JAUXDF01. Next base: position 12,460 of record JAUXDF010000047.1, read on the forward strand.
CTTCAGCAATTAAACCTCAGTGAAAAAGAGTGACTCAACAATGCTACGCAATTTGAGCAGACGTTTTATCGCAAGTTTGGGCGAAAAAGGCAACACCTCGCCGAGCGGGTATATTCAAGAAAACACCCCAAAAGATCCACTACTACAACCCCTCTCAAAAAACAGAGAGCAGGATTTATTTATTTTGCTTTTATTTCTTTTGATAGTGTCCCACTAATGTCCGTCTAAATAATCTTTATTTCGCCGGGTAGTGCTGTTTCTCAGCTCCACCATTCAACAAACGGCGTGCCTAATTTTCGTAGTAAAACTCTGCCCGTAAGTAATATCGAGCTAAAGGGGTCGGTAGCTCAATTGTTGAGAAATTTATTGCTAAGGTAGAGTCCGCTAAAACTGATAGCCGGCCCGCTTTTCAATAAAGGATTAGCGAAGTGAAAGGTAATGACTGCCGTTAGTTTTGCGCCCGGCAATATAATACGCAGATGTATTAGCTCCTACTGAAAAAGCAAGGCAAAGAGATAGCTGGAACACGAGAGCGTATACCGGGGGAGCTAGACATTATGTGATTATTCAGCGAGATGCACACGTTACAAAAAACCCGTCATCCCCGAAGTATTTTATTGGGGATCCAGTATTTTTATGGCTGGATCCCGGCCAAAAAAACTAGCGGAATAACGGGGTATTGTGGAGCACTGAATATAAGTTACAATTGCAGTCTATCCTTGTCGATCAATACGCCTGCCCTGCGCCCGCTTTTTTTGTAGAAAACTGGCTTTATCCATTTCTACTGACGATTCATAAAGCTGAGAGTTCTCATCATGCTCTGCAAGTCGGCAGCTCATCTTGCTGGACATATACATTGCCTCTTTTGACATTCGTTGACGATCCCTTCGCCGAGCATACCGGCTAAGCGTCTTGAGTGCGCTGCGTACCCAGACATTGTTGCCCGCCTCTTCTTCTGCCTGTGCAATAAGTCGGTCGACGTTATCCCAGTCGTCTCGCTGTGCTGCTTCTCTTATTTCTCCTTGTAGCTGAGCGACACGGG
>JAUXDF010000337.1 GCA_030618505.1 Spongiibacteraceae bacterium
GCTTCAGGATCTTTAAAATAGTCCGCCCGCGTATACCATTCATGGTCGGCATCGAGCTCTTTAACAATCTTCGCTGGATTTCCCGCCACCACCACATTGGCTGGCACATCCTTGGTGACAACAGCATTGGCACCGACAATACTGTTCTCGCCAATTGAGACGCCTTTTAATACCGTACAATGATCGCCCAACCAGACATTATCTGCAATATGAACCGGCGTTGGCTCCTCGGGGCGATTAACCCGGTCATAAACACCGTGCCAATCTGAATCGGTAACATAAACCCCGTTGGCCATCATCACACTATGACCAATATATACCTGATGACTGGCACTGATTCGACAGCCAGGAGTAATCAATACATAATCGCCAATAGTAATTTCTCCCTTGCCAAGTTCATGCCCCCATACGCCAATTTTAACCGGCGCATCATTTTCACCAATAACAGTTGCGCATTTTCCCATGCGCACGTTTGGCCCGGAAACATCTATCTTCCAGGGTTTCATAAAGGTCGGGTGATCACCAAGGTAATCAAACCGGGGCCTGAGGAAATGATTGGTATACCAGAGACGAAATTTCAGGTAAATTTTCTTGATGAAATAAGGTCTTAAATCTTTACGCATAAGGAGGTTCTCGCAGGTTAAGCGAGTAATATTCTCACGACACCAAGCTGTTCGCAAACCCCAAAAGCACTAAGAAGCTGTTAAACTGGATTAATTCTCGACGCGCCCCTTAATAGCGCCAAACATATGAAAAAAACACTGCTATTTATCTGTACTCACAACGCCAATCGCTCGCAATTAGCGCAGGTCTGCTTCAGTACTATTACTGCACACTCTTTGATGTTTACAACGCCAGCACAGCCATGAATGACAAGCCTAACTCCAGCTCTCACGACGGCCCTTGCAGCACATCAATCAGCCTGCCGCATAGCAACTCTCGCCAACCCTCCAGCAAACAAAATGGCATCCATGAAAAGCTGCCTCAACTGGTTCATCGCCACCTGAGCAGTCCATTCAGAAAACCTATACTACCCTTTAATATAGCCGCCTTTGAAACCGCCCAGGAATTTATCGCCCGACATAACAAACCGCTAATTCTTGACTCCTGCTGCGGTGTTGGTGAAAGCACTTACCAGCTCGCAAGACAACACCCCGACGCAGTGGTTATCGGCATCGACAAATCAGCCAACAGGATTGGCAAACACACACAAGATCAGGAAAACTACCTGCTACTAAGAGCTGACCTCAACGATTTTTGGCGACTGGCGGTTGAGGCCAAGTGGCAACTTCAGCATCACTACCTGCTCTACCCGAACCCCTGGCCAAAAGCGGCTCATATTCAGCGACGCTGGCATGGCTCGGCGCTATTTCCAAGCCTGCTTGCTCTTGGCGGAATACTGGAAGTGCGCAGTAATTGGCAAATTTATATCGAAGAGTTTGCGCTGGCACTGAAGATTGCCGGAATTCAAACCCAGGTCGAACACTACCAAACACAAGACCCGATTACGCCCTTTGAGCGCAAATACCAGCAAAGCGGCCATGCACTTTGGCGCTGCTGTGCTCAGCTCGCAGCTCACAGTTATTAACTCTCAAAGCACCCTTTCCCGCTTCTATCTCTTATTCCATAACAAAGAGATTTCCTCTTTGTTTTAATTTTTAATCTTGGTCTTATAGTACAAAACTCCGTATTCCCTCAAAGTTAGCACCAAACAATATAACGAAAAGCGATTAGATCAAAATCTTTAATAATCCACTGGATAGTTTAAAAATACTCCTCTAGTCTGAACATAATATATTCACTTAGTCGTTTCCATATATCTTCTTTTTCTCAAACTTATTGATTGCTGGGATGCAGTAGCTATTAACAGGTATCCCGTATATGAAAATAGTTTCAAATCGTTTACCCCCGATAAAGGCCGAGCTAGGCTCTCCAGTGAATCCTGTTAAGGATCTCACTGCAATAACGCGGAGAGTAAATCATCCGGTTCAGCACTCAACGACAGCGCTAGCAGAAATGCTGCATGGACATGGCTTGATAAATAAAGCACAAGCTGATTCCATCAATGCATTACCCGAAGACCAGGCAATACAGAAAATCCTCGAAAAGAACTGGATAAGCTCTCGAGATCTAACGCTGTGGCAGGCCTATAGAATGGGTGTTGCTGTCATCGAGTTAAGAGGGTTTCGAGGATCTGCACATATTGTTCAACTAATTCCGGGGGATTTTGCCCGCAAATTTAGTTTGGTACCCGTTGCCATTGTTGGGGAGCGTCTGGTTGTTGCGATGACAGATCCGACAAACCACGAAGCACTTCACTACCTGGAATTTTATTCTGGGCACACCATTGAATTGATGGTCGCGCATCAAGAGGAAATTGAATTCACCATAGCCCGTTTTTATGGTGAGGCTGATGATGCTGCGTTAATAAAAAATATCGGAGAAAAACCAGCTTCAAAAGCCACACAAGAACAGCAAGAACTGGAACGATTAAGTCAAACAAAACCGACGGTGCGCCTGGTGCACAACATACTGTCTGATGCAATTGTAAATCGTGCATCCGACATCCACCTACGACCACAAGAAGAACAAGTAAATATATATTTTCGTATTGATGGCCAGCTAATTAAAATGCGCAGTTTTGAAAAACATGCGTTTAGCCCGGTGCTCTGTCGAATAAAAATTATCGCCGGTATGGATATCGCGGAACGACGATTGCCACAGGATGGTCGCGCTAAAGTAGTCAGTAATGGTCACGAAGTGGATTTACGCATCTCCGTTATCCCAAGTGTGAATGGCGAAAGTGTGGTAATTCGAATTCTTGATACCCAGGCCGGCTTGCGAAGCCTAAAAGAGCTGGGATTTAACGAAGAAGACAATCAGCGATTTCGTAATCTTATCGAACACAACCATGGCCTGCTACTCGTTACCGGCCCCACCGGGTCAGGCAAATCAACGACCCTCTATGCAGCACTCAATACCATCAAAAAACGTGGCGTCAATATTATTACGGTGGAAGACCCTGTGGAATACCGTCTTGAGGGTGTTACCCAAATACAGGTTCAACCACAAATAGAATACAACTTCTCCAGAGCTTTGCGTCATATCCTGCGTCATGACCCTGATGTCATTATGGTGGGGGAAGTACGTGATACAGAAACCGCAAAAATGGCCGTTGAAAGCGCTCTGACCGGCCACTTGGTAATGTCCACGCTACACACCAATGATGCGGCCTCAACAATTACCCGACTACTTGAAATCGGCTTGGCTCCTTACATGATTAATGCATCGGTAATCGGTGTGTTAGCGCAACGACTAGTACGACGCAACTGCCCCAATTGTGGCAAGACTGAAAACATTGACCCCTATATTCGAAAAACACTGGGGATCAATGATGATGAAATATTTACGCGAGGAGAAGGTTGTGAATACTGCCATCAGACCGGTTACCGTGGGCGCGTGGCTGTTTACGAACTACTGAGCATGTCTCCACAAATAAAAGCAATAATTCGCGATGGTGTGCACGCTGAGAAAATTGAATCATTGGCAATCAAAGAAGGCATGATTCCTTTGACCCAGCAGGCAATATCTCTTGCGCGCACTGGCATCACCTCGCTGGAGGAAGTTTACCGGGTACGTTTGGGTTAGAACATTCGGTGAAACTTTGCCTGTATCAATACCTGCTCTTTTTCTGAATCATTACCTGCTCGAAAATTATATTAACTCAAAATTCCCCCATCATTTAACCACACAGAGTGCTATATCCTCATAGCGACAACATGTAATGCAGCCAGTAGCCACTAACCGGTCGCATCCCTACCACTATCGCGTATAATCACCCGTGAATTTTAAGCACTAACAATTCACCCGCATTGGAACCCCTCATGGCGAGCAAATCATTCAGTCTGGCGAATGGACAAACGGATCCCGTATGGGAAGCGATTCGAGGCGAGACACAACAAGAAGCAGATGGGGAGCCTATGCTGGCCAGCTTTCTGCATGCCACTATTTTAAATCATGATTCCATGGAAGCCGCC
>JAUXDF010000240.1 GCA_030618505.1 Spongiibacteraceae bacterium
AGTTGTCCACTTTTGATTAGATCCTGGTACAGCAAACCGACATAGCTGAGGACTCGCACGGCCATATGGGGATCGATGGTGGATTGAAATTCCAGTAGCAGGTAGACGTAAAGCCACTGGCCCTTAAGTTTTACTCGCCAGATTATATCATCAGAGCGCGAGCGTAGATCATCGGTAATGTAGCTGCTGTTGAGCTTTTCGAGACTTGAAAAGTCCAGCTGACTAACCCAGTCCTGATGGATAAATCCAATGAGTAGGTCTTCGACCATTTTGGGGAAGGAGTAGAGCTGTTTGTAGCCGTGATCGTGATAATGCGACATAGCGAAGCTGGGCGATTGCCATCCATGGTTAATCGAAGTGCCGGTAGGGTAACATAACTTTTGCGAATGTTTTGTGGCAGAGTTAGATAGAAGGGAATTACAGATAAAAACTTAGTGTAATAACCAATGTTTGCTCTTTATTGATTGACTGGAGTGCGGGCCAATATTGGTGCGGGGGCCACTTGTGCCCTGTTTTAGGTGCACCCTTCTACGAATTGGATCAAAAGCGTCACTCATCGACTAATCACTGTCACAGAAAACCGTCAGATAAGATTCGACACTACGCGCCAAAGCCTGCAGCTGATAACCGCCCTCTAAAAAGGAAATCACCCGCCCCTCAGCAGAGTTGTTTGCCAATATAATAATCTGCTCAGCTAACCAGGCATAATCCTCATCCTCCAAACAAAGCCCGCCCAGGGGGTCTTCCCGGTGAGCATCAAAACCAGCGGATACCAGAAACAGCTGTGGCTGATGTGCAGTGATCGCGGGCAAACAGTCGCGCTCAAAAACTTGACGATAAGTCTCACTGCCGGTCCCGGCTGGCAAGGGGCTTAGAACAATATGCTCACGTTCGATATCATAATAACGATGGGGGTAAAACGGGTGCTGAAAAGTGGAGCAAACCATCACTCGCGGATCATCCTTAAAAATATCCACTGTGCCATTGCCATGATGGACATCAAAATCGACGATCGCTACACGCTCGATAGCAGGGTTTTTTAATGCCTGCAGGGCAGTCACTGCCACGCTGTTAAACAGGCAAAAACCCATCGCCGTCGCATATTCTGCATGATGCCCCGGGGGACGAACAGCACAAAATACCGAGCTTTCCTTTGCGGATAAAAGCAACTCCAGCGCCTGCACTCCCGAGCCGGCTGCATGATAGGCGGCGGCTAAACTGTGAGGGTTCATTGAAGTATCGGGGTCGACTTGCACGCTAGCACCGCCTTGCGCTTTCAGTGTTTTAAGTCGGTGCAGATGCGCCTCACTGTGAGCTCGAAGGATTTGCTCATCGCTCGCAGCTCGTGCGGTAAAATGATGTAATTTTTCCCATAAACCTGAATGTTGCAATTGTGCTTTTATCGCTTGCAACCGTTGCGGGCATTCGGGATGGCCAGCACCCATCTCATGCAAAGAACACAGATCGTGACTGATAAAACCGACCATCGTTCACCTTCCTGCTATCCAGTATTAATGGGAGTGAATTCCTCTCAATAAAAACTCAGTCCATCGCCTCGAGAATAAAAGCCGGCACGGGCTGTAACTGCTTGTTTTTATCCATACAGACCATTTCGATATCACCAACAACCGCAGCCCGGGTGGCGTTTGGACGCCAGACTTCCTGGCGCCAGAGGGTTTTGAACTTGCCATCCAGTCGCCAGCTAGTGCGAATATCACAGATTTCTGCAAATTCCACCCCATCCTGAAAGATCATATTAGCCTTATAAACAGCAAAACCCAGGCCCTGCTCACCCCAAAGTTTGGCCAACACCTCGCTATCAATAACGTGCTCGCGGGCACGCTCAAAATACTTCAAAAAATTGGGATGATAAACAACCCCGGAATGGTCGGTATCTTCATAATAGATCTGTACGGGGAAATGATGAATTTTACTACTCATGGGATGGGTCGTTTCTTTATTATCATTAAAAGGGGTGGAAGGGGCATTTTAGCACGGTTTCAAATATTCCAAAATCCCGGCAATAGGCGCAAAATACTCGACTTATTATTCTCCTCCAATCGGCCTAAGCTCTACGCTCAACAACTCGTTTTCAGCTTGTACCGCCACCTGCCGGTAACGCCCTTTTGCCAATGACACAATCATACAGGGGCTAGTCATAACCGCAGCCTGCATCATGCCAGGCTCGGGTTGATTAAACACTAAGGGCAATAACAATTTGTCATCATAAACGGCAGCCTGCGGCTCACTTAATGTTAGGTGATAACCCGCACTAGGGCGTGTGCCCATGGCAATCAACAACAGATAAGATTGTGAAAAATCAACCGCAGGCAGCTCTGTAGTTTTACCCAGCATACGTGCGGAACCAATGGCAGCCTGTAAACTTTGCTGATCACTCAGCTGCTTAATAAGCTGGCTTTGGCTGCTACAAAATTGATTTTGATAAATCACATTTAGCACTACCTGCGCATCAGGCTCACGACAGGAGGCCAGCAGCATCATGACAATAACGCCCATAAAACTTTTTTTCATCGTCGCTGCACCGTCTCTTGATCAGGCCATTGCTGACGACGATACGCTCTCCTCGCCTCCACACCCGAATTTGGCTCATTAGTATTCGACGTTGTGCTCAAACTGGAACTGCTCATACCCACCACAAAATCCAAACCACTGCGCCCCGCACTGGCGCTCAGGGCTTGCTGATTTCCCAGTGTAGGGTATGCACCACAGCTCTCGCCAGGATCACAAATAATCAGGTCATTATCCACATCGGAGCCCGCTAGAATAAAATAATTGCCGCTGCTCACCGCGTTAAATTGATAACGATACTCTCCATCGCTGACTGACATTCCTCGCTGATCGACTAACTCTTCGGTATCAGCATCAACCAAAAGAATATAAATATAACCGGCATCACCAGCACTGCTATGCACTCCCACCTGCATGGTCACCACCACAATAGCTAGCGAACCATCATCGGCCTCAAAGGTAATGGTGGCGCTGTAAGCACCATCCGCCAAAGCACTGCGATCCACCACCAGCAGATAGTCACCCAAACCATCGGCATCGACGCTTTCAGTACTGACATTTAACCAGGCGGCGGTATCGCTAAAGGCCTGCACACTTACACTGCCATCTCCAATTTTGGTTAACTGCAATGTCTGACGGCTAAGATTATTACTAAAATCAACCCGGTTGGGATTGGGGTAAAGCACAGTTTTACCGCTACCACTGGCTTCCTGCTGCGCCACACGAACTGCCTTGAGCGCATCGATAAGACCATGGCCGTACTGGTCGTCACGTCCGATGTCACCTCTATCATTCGTTAACTGGCCCGAGCTCAGTAAACTGTCAAATTTTTCTGGCGTTAACCCAGGATAGACTGCCTTCATCAGTGCAATCACACCGGCAACATGAGGAGTGGCCATGGAGGTGCCCTCATAAAAACCGTAGGCACTGGTGGTCTTGTCACCTTCATCAACCAGAGTACTTAGCACTCCATCATTATAACCATCACCGTCAAAATCACTGCTCAGATCACCACCGGGGGCTGCAACATCAATCATAGAGCCAAAATTGGAATAGCTACTGGCAAAATTCCCCTGTAAATCTACCGCACTGACAGAAATGACACCTTGGTAACTGGCGGGATAACCCAAGGAGCTGACATGTTCGTTGCCCGCCGCGGCGACTATTATCACACCGGCATCACGCACTTCCTGAAAGGCCTCTTCCTCAGCGGCAGAAGAGTCGGGGCCACCCAAGCTCAGGTTTAGCACATCCACCCGTTTATCGGGCAAGGTGCCACTATCGTTACTGAGGCGCGCGGCATAACGTGCGGCTTGAATAACATCATAACTGCTACCACCATCAGCGCCCAAAGCACGCAGTGGCATCACTCGGGTATTCCAGCCGATGCCGGCAACACCCTTATTATTATCAGTGCGCGCGGCAATGATGCCTGCCACGTGGGTGCCGTGCCAGCTACTGCTACCGGGAGGCCCGTTGCCATCGCCCGGATCATTAGGGTCAGCGTCAATACCATCTCCATCCAGAGCACTGTCTACATCAGATACAAAGTCATAACCCGCCACCAGCTGTCCGAGAAGATCCTCATGATTCAGCCAAACACCGGTATCTATCACGCCGACAATCACACTGGATAAGCCAGTCGTAATGTCCCAGGCCTGGGACAAATTAATCAAGGGATATTGCCACTGAAAAGCATAACCGGAATCATTAGGCACCCGCATGGCATGACGAATATAGTTCGGTTCAACATACTCAAGCGCGGGATCTGCTCTGAGTTGATCCAGGGCTTTAAGTGTTTTTAGTTTTTGATAGGATTGCGGATTAGCTTGTGCAAGATATCCATAGGTATTGGTCTGGGAAGAAAATGCTCGATGATAAGAAGGCTGACTTTCCAGCTTAAGCAGCTTTGCTCTTGTCGATTTGGATAAACTGGCAGAACGCGTTGACGCAGCGCTTAGCGGATTTACGCCCTGCACCGCCTTGTATTTAACAATCAGTTCGCCGGCAATAAAGTTAATTGAGTTGCCGCTATAGTGATTACTGGCTACTGAAACTGAGCCAATATGTAGCAGATATTTGCTGGCTCCACTGCTTGCTGTAACGGCAATAATATACTCCCCGTCACTAGCGATCTGCACCGACTCATCGCTATCATTATCATGAGACCAGAGTACCAGCGTGGGCGTACCGTTCTCCAGCTTGTAAACATCCAGGTCAATATTGTTCTGGTTGTCATTCCAGTCGGCAATGCTTAGCGAAACATATTGCCCCGCGCTCAAGCGTACCGAAAACATGTCCAGAGGGTCGGCATTGTTCGCAAAGCGGTCCCCCGCCTGCAGAGGATCCCCGGTGGCCGAGAGGGTTACATAGCCATTAAGCTGCACATTGGCGGCCAGTGGCTGGGCACTGGCAAAATCATCGTTGGCCTGAAAGGGTGCAAAGGGGTCATTAGTATCGGAATCGGCGGCACTAATGCTAGAGGCCGTTATGGTACCGGAAAAGGAGCCAAGCGGAGCGTTACTGTCAGTACCACCACTGTCATCGCCACTGTCGTCAGCACCACTATCAAAAATACCCTCTTCACCACTACCGCCGCCACCTCCACAGGCAGTCATTAAAAACAGCAACACCCATATCAGGTGAATTGAATATTTTTTACCAAGTGATGACATTACTGCTCTCCACACTCAAATACTAATCAGACAAATACAGGCACCGCCTAGTTAGTGCACATCCAGAAACGTTTTTTGTCGTCTTGCCCAAAGCATTCACTGCGTTCACGAGGCAGGCCCTCCCTGCGAAGGCAGGGATCCAGTAAGTGTATGAATTCTCTGGATTCCTGCCTTCGCAGGAATGACGGCAAAAGGAAAAGCATGTTATTT
>JAUXDF010000120.1 GCA_030618505.1 Spongiibacteraceae bacterium
ACCCCGTTCAAGTTGGTGCCATGGATGATCGCCATCAAGCCCGTAGGTGCCAAAAACAATAGTCGACACCTCCTCAGGCTTCAGCCCCAAGTCCTTACCAAAAGCATGCACGGCGGCAAAGGGAGAGTCGGTAAACACACCACCAAAATCGAACAATACCGCTTTTATCTCTTCACTCATGATTCCACTCTTATTTTCATTAACAACAATTACATTCTCAGTCGGGAAATTTTATACGAATAACTTCCCCACTAAAAATGGAAATACTAACAAACTCTTGATAACAGTGAAGACTCAATCCCTCTCATAACGCCAGCCCGACTTCAGCATCCAGAAACGATGACGCGAGCCAGGTAGCTCCGCATCCGCTGTCTCGTAACCGGCATCACCAGGGTATAGCATACAAACCCCACCCTGTGCTTTTCCCACTTTTGGCATCATTGGAACCACTTTTCGCTCGCCATACATAACCATTGCAGCCCGAACGTCCCTACAAGCGGATAATTCCTCCAGTGTTATAAACGTCGGTGGCATGAGCTCAATCCGCCCGTCATGGTGTTTTTGTATTGCCTCCCCAGGTGAAACCCATAAATGATCGACAATCTCACTTCCATCCACAGTAACGGCTATGGAAGAAAATACATCACTGACAAAAAACCAGGTCGCATACCGTTTTGGCGCCTGCTCAGGAGTGGTCCAATGGGCGAAATAACACAAGGAGTCTAACGCCACATCCAGACCTGCTTCCTCAAGAGCTTCCCTCACCGCCGCTCGACGAGCAGCATCTTGCTCCCCCTCACCGCTGTGGCGATCTTCTTCATCCACCCGACCGCCCGGAAACACCCAAGAGCCACCAGCAAACTCCAGCCTGGAATTACGACGCAACAACAAGGTTTCCAGGCCTGATTGGCTGTCTCGAACAAGAACAACCGTTGCAGCAGGGCGGATTTCGCTCATTAAGCAGTCCTTTAATTGATTAATACAGAGTAGAAGGGAAACAAAATACACTTACCATTACACTACGAGAGGATTTTAAGGCGCGATAGCAGGCTCCTGAAAGCCTGTAAAGTTGAATACCAAATTCAGGCAATATCATCCAGCATCTGCTTGGTAATGGTTCCCTTGTCCTGAGCAACAAAAATATCACTGGCATTACTGAGGGACTCATTCCAACGAATCAGCAAGTCTGCCAACTGGCAAGCCTGGTTATACAACGCTTCCAACTCTTGTTCACCACCCTTTTTACCGATATAGATGCCAACCGAGCGCATTTCATCGATTAACACATGCTTCGGGTTATCCATTTTATTCACTTCTAACTTCCAGCGAATGCTATGAACCATCATCCGATAAAGCACCAGTTTGGTTTGAAGGTTGATGACAGAAAAATCCAGAGGGTCGCCAAAAGAGGCGAAATTTGTAGCAAAAAGTACTGATTTCTTACAGCTCGCATCGGCACTTACCGTAGCGCGCCGCTCACAATTGCTGAGCATCGCCAGATCACCGAATAACTCACCGGGCATAATATGGTTTAGTGGCGCGTTTTCTTCTGCTTGCTCAGGGTGTACTACCAAGCGCCCCTTTAACAGGAAATAGAGCCAGGAACCTCTATCGCCACTGCGCATAATAACATCACCTGGCTGCAACTCCACCAATTTGGAATATCTCAAAATTTTCTCAAATTGAGCTGAATCCTGTTGCCGTATCTCCTTATAAAACGGGATACCGCGCAACAGACCATCAATTGAATCTACAGAAAGTTTTGAAAGCTCTCTTATTTCCATACTGCTACTTTACACCCATGCCATTTATTAACTAGAAGCATAGACCGAAATCGCACTTTTTTCCTTTTTCAAGTTCACATTCGAACAGCAGAAACGAGACATTTCTCACTAAACTCCGATAGTTAGCAGCAACTATCAAACAAAAACATGAAATAAGGTCTAAACTCTAGTATATTCACGGGATTAAGTTTAATACCATAACTCTTATACGGCCTGATCAAATTTATCGCTTGGCTTTTGCAACTTAACCAAGACATCAGCCCCTACTTCCCGCAGATTTTATACCGATACTTGCTTCAATAAAGGCCACCGGCGAACACAGACTCTCAATTCATACAATTATATAGCGTGCCATGAACTCAAGAAAAACGGACTATCTTCGACTCAAACCCTATCACCTTTCTTTCGCTCCGCTAAAAAACCTGCTAATGCTGCTTGGCCTGATTGCCTCAAGTACCTTTGCGCAAGCACAAGGCAGCGCACATCAGCAGCTGACCCTAAATGGCCTGGCAGTACACTGGGCGCTGGGGCGTGAATATTATATCGGTTCTTTATACCTCCCGGAAACATCCAGTGACCCGGAGACCATTCTGGCAATGGATGGCTTAAAGAGAATGGAGTTTAAAGTTACTAATGAAAAATGGTCTCCGCGGCGTTTTGCCCAGATGTGGAATCAGGCTATTTTGATCAACAACAAACCAGAAGACCTTAATGCCGTAAGCGATGCAATTATTGCCTTCACCGGCCTCGCCAAAGATAATCTTATTTACGGTGATCATATCCTGATTGACTACACTCCAGGCGAAGGTAGCAAAATATCACTAAACGGCAGCCTCATGTTTGCCACCAAGCACGATAGCTTTTTTACGCTGCTGCTAAACACCTGGGTTGGTAGACGCCCTCCCTCAAGTGACTTCAAAACAGCAATTCTTACTCTGCAAACTGACGAAGAAACCGAGGATTTATTGAGCCGATTTGACGTTATTGTTCCAGAGAAGAGCCGCGTGGCGGTCGTTGCCGGCTGGTCTACTGCCACTCTACTGGCAGCCAAAAAGACAAAGGCAGCCCCGCCAAAACAAACAGCCAAAACTAAAAAGAAAGCTAACAGCAAGGCCTCCGCCAGCACAGGTACTGCCGCTGTAGTCACAACAACAGTCGTCACAACAACCGCTAGCGCTTCTGCCGTAACCACCAGCAAGACAAAGACAAAAGTAAAAGTAAAAACCAAGCCCAAGCCCAAGCCAAAACCCAAACCCACTTCTGCACCTGTACAAAAAACAGCAAAACCCTCAGCAGAAACCAAAAAAGTAGTAGCGAAAACTGAAAGCAAGGCAAAAAAACCCGCGCAAAAAACCACCAAAAAAGAGTCGCCAAAAGTTGCTGCAACCAAAAAATCCACAATATCTGAAGCCGAAAAGGAAAAGGCCAGGATTAGAGGCCTTCGTAACCTATACCGGGCCAATATGCTGCGCCTGACCTACCGTCATGTCACCTACCCCTCCAGAGCCATTAAACTAAACCAGGAAGGTACTGTTGTTCTTAAAGTGACCGTCAACCGCAAGGGTAAGGTTTTAAATATTGACAGGGAAGAGAAATCAAAATACGTCTCACTCAATAAGGCTGCGGAAAAAGCCGTTAAAAAAGCCACTCCCTACCCTGCAATCCCCGAGCAACTAAGTGGCGATAAATTTGATTTTAAAATTCCTATCCGGTTTAGAATTCCTAAATAGTACCCATCCAAAAACTTTTTTTGGTGTCTTGCCCAAAACATTCACTACGTTCACAGGGCAGACTCTCCCTGCGAAGGCAGAGATCCAGTAAGTGTTTGAGTTCTCAGGATTACTGCCTTCGCAGGAAAGACGGATAAAAGAAAAATCGTTGTCTCCGAATCTAAACTGAACAAAAACTCACACCTGTAAAAAGTAGCTTTGCTTGCCTCCAGGCCGAGCTATCCACACTTGACATATACCAACATACCAACATACAAAACTTTTCCATATCCGGTATTTTTCATGCTGGATAATGCCGTCATCACAGCATCAAATTCCGGGAACAAAGACTCAAGGGTATAACCTCAAACAATAAACCTAGAAACCTCAGTTGAGCGCGCAAAAGACATGCAAGATAGAGCCTGCCCCACGAAGTGCTTTGGGCATTGGTGTGCATAGTGAAATTGAAAAATTCGTGCTCACCTTATTGGTGGTGAGAAGTTTTTCTATTTTGCCAGGTGGGCCAAGAGATTGCGTGGACTTGCATGATCCAGCTTAGTTTTCCAGGCTGAAGGCTATGGAGCGCGACAAAAGTGCGTTTATGCATTTTGGCAATATTGAACTAAGAGAGCGGAAGGTCGTAACAGGAAAAAGTGGCGTTAGCCACACCATCAGAGAAAGCAGAAGACTTTAGACCATGGTTTAGTTTTTATGAAACCTCAACCACACCCAAATGCCATTAATCCTAGGTTAAGTTAAGCGCCAAACATACCGTAAACTTGGCTGGAACTTACGGCACTCGGGAATGAGTACCGCACGTCCTAGATTTCGCAAGCTCTATCAAGGCAGCAAGTGAAACCTATTCCAACGGCATTGAACTGCACTTTGTAACTTACTGAGCTGCCTCTATCGAGGCTCTGAAAAGCTCCGCAAGCACACCACAAAACCCAAGACGGGAGAATACTCTATATTTTAAACTCACTAACAATACCGTTTAAGGTAGAAGCCACTTCTTCGACCTGTGAGCTAGCATCATCTACCTGCTGCACAGACTCCGCAGAGCGCTTACAAATATCAGAAATACTGACAACATTACGTGATATTTCCTGAGAAACAGCCATTTGTTGCTCAGTCGCAGTGGCAATTTGCGAGTTCATATCAGAGATTTTCTCCACCGCTTCAGATATCGCATGCAAGGCTTCACCCGCTTTACCCGCTTCGACAATGCTACTCTCCATCTCAGCACTACTCGACTCCATAGTAGATACCGCTTCCTGAGTACCAGACTGCAGTCGCTCTATCATCTGCTGAATTTCCTCAGTAGACTCTTGGGTACGTTGTGCCAATGACCTAACCTCATCGGCCACCACCGCAAAACCCCGCCCCTGTTCACCGGCACGGGCCGCTTCAATAGCAGCATTTAATGCCAGCAGATTGGTTTGCTCAGCAATGCCTCGAATTACATCCAGCACAGTGCCTATTGCAGTGCTATCTGACTCAACCCGGTTAATAACCTCGCTGGCGCCGTGCATACGCTCTGCTAAACGGTTCACAGAACTAATCGTTTCATTAATAATATGAGCGCCTTCTGAAGTCTGTATATTAGCTTCTTTCGCAGAATCGGCGGCCTGCAGGGCATGTCGACTCACCTCTTCAATGGCGTGACTCATCTCTGTCGATGCTGTTGCTACCTGATCAGTCTCACGGCTTTGCACATCAATATCTTCTCGTGTACTCACGGTATTGGATGACAAAGTAGTAGCGTTTTCAGAAAGCTGGCTGGAAAGCTGGTGAATATTTCCCATAATTTCATCAAAACGTATCATCATGCGCTCATAGGCTTTAGCCACCTGACCAATCTCATCATCAGCATGAACATCAACCCTAACGGTTAAATCACGATTTTTCTCAGCCGCCTCAATGGTGTGACGTAATTGCGCCAAAGGGATAGAAATGGATCGTGCAACCCAGATACCCGCAGCAATTAATACACTCACGGTCACCAGCGCCAACACCATAAAACCATTGCGTGATTTATTATAAATAGCATCTGCCGACGTTCGCTCCTCACCGGCAATACGCAATTGATAGGAAATCAATTCGGCAATTTTTGTGCTGACGGGTTCTATCTGCTCGTACAAATCCCCGTTGTAATCTGCAATAGGTGTATCACCATCCTCATCAAAGGTAAGCTCAACGCCCATTTCTTTTAATACCTGTGCGGCTTCTTCAACGCCAACATCAGCATCTTGAAAAAGCGACTCAGCCTGATCAGCCAGGGTCGCTTCCTGGTCTGTCAGCGGATGATCGCGATATAAACTCCAGTTCTCTCTGATAACCCGCCTGGCGGTCTCAATAGCCGCGTAAGCTTCATTAGGCAAAATCAAACCGTTATCAGCCTTATTAATAGCGTTGATAACCTGATTATAGGCATCATTGATTTTTTTAAGCTGTACCATTGGCGTGACTCGATCATCATAAATCCGCTCCACCCCCTCATTGATTTGGGAGAACAGGTTGATCGATAGCATTATCGTCAATACCAGCACCGTTAAAGGCAAACCTAGAATCAGAATAAGCCTTTGCCCGACATTGAGCTTTCTCATAGTAACCCCTGCAATAACATTTAATTTCTTTTATTTTAAGTGCTGCATTTCAGAACCGTTTTTAAAAGCCATAAAAGCCAGTGTAGTCTCTAAATGCCGCTTTTTCACATATAAGACGTGTCTTATGCATTTCTGATAACAAAATATCCAAAAAATGAAATAACTCTTATAAGTCACTGTTTTTATATATTATCGTGTAAATATAGACGCTTTTTGCTTGAGTGCGAGATTATGATTTCGGTAGACTGCTTTTTTACCAAGCAGATCAAGCTTTATAATAGTTTTTTAACGGGGTTTCACACAATGACCACAAAAAAATGGCTTTTATCCGTCGGTTTCATCCTTGCAGCAGGCTTCCTCTTATTTAGCACTGGCAAACAAGCCGAACCCCTGCCAAAGGATTCCGTCAGTGAGCAAATGCTTAAACCCGGCGATCTGGAAGTGGCCAGTTTTGACATTGAACTCAGCGACAACACCCGCAGCACCGATGCAAATGGTGATTATGAAGGTGCTCAGCAAAGGATCTTAAGCACAACGGTGTGGCACCCGGCCAAAATGGACAGCGGCCCTTACCCACTGATTATCCACAGCCATGGTTTCTCCTCAATGCGCGAAGGCGGTCGCTATATCGCTGAACATCTGGCAAGTCTCGGTTATATTGTTGCCGCAGCAGATTTTCCGCTTACCCACTTTTACGCCCCAGGTGGGCCACAAGCTAAAGATGTTATTAACCAGCCCGGGGATGTCAGTTTTATTATTGACTCCCTGTTAAAACTGTCAGCCGACAAGAAACACTCACTTTTTTCGACCGTAGACCCCGCCCGAATCGGTGTTATGGGGATATCCCTCGGGGGCATGACAACCACCATGGTCACCTACGACCCTCATCGTCGAGACCCTCGTATCAATGCTACAGTGTCCATCGCCGGCCCCAGTAGCATGTTCGGCAAACGCTATTTCAGTACCACCAACATCCCGTTTATGATGCTCGCCACAGAGCAAGACGCCCTCGTTAACTATGAGGACAATGCCGCACCAATCCTGGATAAAATCTCCAATGTCACGCTTGTTACCCTAAAAGGCGCCTCTCACACCGGCTTTGCTGATAGCGGCCGCAGCCTGCGCTGGATGAATAACCCGGATGCCATTGGCTGCTATGTCGTTATGAAAAACCTGGACACTGAAGAGGAGCCCTGGTTCCACCTACTAGGCACGGCAGCGGATGGAATACGCGATGATATAAAACCACGAATCTGCGAGCAGGATCCATTGCCAACTGCCATGAACCCGCTACGCCAACATATGCTGACGATAATATCGATAAGCAGTTTTTTTCAGAGCCAGTTTGCCGACAATAGCAAAGAACGTGAAAAAAACTGGCACTACTTGCAAGAAATCATGGCGGAAGAACTGGATGATATCAAAGTCTCGCGATCAGCAAATACAGCGCTTGTTTTGAACAAGGCGTCAAAGGAGACGCAGTGAGCTATCGCTCCCCAGACAGCCTGGCAGAAAAAATTGCCGACCAGCTGTCCCACAAAATCATTAGCGGTGAGCTAGCTCCCGGGGAGCGCGTTCAGGAACAAAAAATTGTCGCCGAACTGCAAGTAAGCCGGGGGGCTGTTCGCGAAGCCCTGCTTATTCTGGAGCGCCGCTACCTAATTGAAATCATACCTCGCTGCGGCGCCAGGGTTACCGAGATAACACCCAAGGATGTAGAGGCAATCTATGAAATCATGTCCCACCTCTACACCCTGCTTGCCAATAAGGTCTCCCATCTCTGGCAAAATCAATCCCTTGTTGAACCCTTCTTGACTCACCTGGAAGAGCTGCGCGAACTGGCACAACAAAAAGACGTTGAAAAATTTGGTGCCTGCAGCTTTCAAGTCATGCGTATGGCTTATCCGCTGGCCAACAACCCCTACCTGGAAGACATGCTGGAAAACCTGCAACCCGCCATCGAAAGAACCTATAATCTGGTTCTAGCCGGTCACGGTGAGGAGATCATGCAAAGCCTTGCATTTTTTGAGAGTATTTTTAATGGTATGGTTAAGCAGGATCCAGAGCTAATCAGACATGC
>JAUXDF010000382.1 GCA_030618505.1 Spongiibacteraceae bacterium
TGATGAACACGATCAGTGAGCGCCTGCAAACCGGGAATAAAACAATCGTCGGAAATTGCTACCTGATTAGGGTTGCATGAACCTTCGGGCCAAGTGATAGAGGCAACGCCAACAATAACCATCCCAGCTCCCCCTTCAGCGCGCCTTTCATAGTAGCTCTGAATACGCTCACCGCAATGGCCGTCCGTTTGCGCCAGGTTGGAACCCATCGGTGCCATAATGATTCGATTGCGCAGCTCCAGGGCACCAATTTTTCCGGGAGTCATTAATGCGGATACTTTGCTCATCACAGTGCAACCTCGGTTATTTTTATCACCGCCATCAAAGTCTCAACGCCTCTATGACAGCTTAGCGGGGTAGGGTAACTATGCGCCTGTGAGTTTTAGCGAGTACGGCAATGATTTTGGATTGAGGGAACGGAGGAGAACACGCCTTTTGTTTTTGTGTTCTCACGTAGAGACCGCCAAAATCATTGTCGCACACAGCGTAAAGAAACTCATCGAAGCATAGTTACCCTACCCCGCTAAGCTACCCACCCAACTTTCAAAAAACCCAGGCCTATTAACCCTCAGACAACCAATCTGCAATCTCCAAAGCATAATAAGTCAGAATA
Organism: Spongiibacteraceae bacterium; assembly: GCA_030618505.1. GTDB lineage: Bacteria > Pseudomonadota > Gammaproteobacteria > Pseudomonadales > PIVM01 > JAUXDF01. Next base: position 614 of record JAUXDF010000382.1, read on the forward strand.
AGATCAACCCCCGCCCGCTTAAAAGCAATCATCGTCTCCAACACAATCGCCCGCTCATCAATCACCCCAGCCTTAGCCGCCGCCTTAACCATCGCATATTCACCACTCACATGATAAACCGCCAGCGGCCGCTGACTATGCGCACGAATATCAGCAATCACATCAAGATAAGCCAACCCCGGCTTAACCATCAAAATATCCGCCCCCTCAAGCTCATCCTGTAAAGACTCTGCCAAAGCCTCACGACCATTAGCGATATCCATCTGATAAGTATTTCGATTACCCTTAAAATTACTATCCACCGCATCCCTGAACGGACCATAAAACGCCGAAGCAAACTTGGTCGAATAAGACATAATCGGAATATGATTATAACCCGTCTCATCCAAACCCTGTCGAATAGCCGCAATCATCCCATCCATCATCCCGGATGGCGCAATCATATCAACACCCGCCTGGGCAGCCACGATAGCCTGCTGCTGCAAATTAATCAGCGTTTTATCATTATCAACATCATCACCGCACAGCACACCACAATGACCATGATCAGTGTATTCACAAAAACAATTATCACTGATGACCAGCATTTGAGGCTGCGCAGCTTTTGCCACTCTAATCATCCGCGCCATTAAGCCCCTAGGATTCCAAGTGTCGCTGCCATCATCATTTTTTTCCTGCGACACACCAAATAAAATAACGGCCTTTACCCCCTTATTCCAAGCAGTATTTACCACCTCCGCCAACTGACTTTCAGGGTAACGAAACACACCCGGCATGCTTTCCACCGCTACAGGCTGATCAATACCCTCTTCAACAAAAATGGGATAAACCAAATCATCAACACTCAACTGCGTTTCTCGAACCAAACGACGTAACACATCACTGCGGCGTAAACGGCGAAAGCGAAATTCTGGAGTCGTTGTCACGACACATCTCCTTAATAAAAACTATTTGGGCAAAAGGACTGTTCGGGTAAAAACCTACCAATCACATTATATCGGTTTTACGACAAAAAAACGGAGGGGTTTGTATCAATGAATGTGCTTTTGGTAAATCTTATACATCTCATCACCAAAGCAGATAAAACTGACCTGTTCAATGGTTTTCTCGCACTCAAGATACTGCTGAACCGTACCCACCGCTATGGCAGCGGCCTTATCGATCGGATAGCCATAAACACCACAACTAATAGCAGGAAAAGCAATCGACTTAAGCTGCTGCTGCTGGGCTAACTGCAAGGACCTTCGATAACAGGAGGCCAACAATTCAGGCTCTCCCGCCATGCCTCCCTGCCAAACCGGCCCCACTGTATGGATAACATAACGACAGGGTAAACGATAAGCCGCCGTTATTTTCGCATCTCCAGTCTTACAGCCCCTAAGCAAGCGACACGCCGCCAGCAACTCAGGGCCCGCTGCTCGATGTATTGCTCCATCAACACCACCGCCACCTAGCAGTGAACCATTTGCAGCATTCACTATCGCATCAACACTAACAGTGGTTATATCGCCCAGCGTAACACTATACTCAATCACCATCATGCACCTTCAGGCACTCGGATACACAAGAAGGCACGGCTTAAACGCCAAAACCACTCAGCGTCACCATGATATTGTTTAACACCCCGGTCAAGGTAGGGTGTGTTGTTTCAAAACGAGAGATTGCACCTTCAACCTGCTCCGATAAGTTCTTCACTCGATCATTTAAGCCCGACTGATCAAGCTCCTGTTCAATATCAGCGAGCAAGGCAGCAAGTTTCTCCTTTGCCTGCGGATCAGAATCCAGCCCCGCAATCTCTGCGCGCAACTTATCCAAATCATCTCTCAACTGTTTTTCCGACATTACATCACTCTCCTGTTATTGTTTTTCATAAACACATTACTTTTCGTAAACAACTCCGTAAAAGCCACAATATACCTTGCGATCTAAATAAAATGCCAGCGAAATACTGGCTCAATTAGTCCAGCAGCTGATCAATACGGCGCACCGTCTCAAGAGGATCTTCATTTACAAGGATCGTTTGTAAACCCAGAGCTTGAGCTGCCTCTACATTCGCCTGATAATCATCAAGAAATAAAACCTGCTGAGCAGAAATACCCTCCAACTCCTGCAACGCCAGTTGATAAATCCGGCTATCCGGTTTTCTGACACCCACTGCGCTGGAATCGATCACAAAATGGAACAGCTCATCAATGGGCATTGGCAACAAAGAGCGCCAACCATCGCCAAACTCCTTTACATTATTGGTAACAATGCCGAGCTGATAACCATCCTCTCTCAGGCGAATTACACGTTCAAACAAAGGCTCCCGCTCTCCAGCACCGGCGTTATTTTCAGCCATTCTTGCAAACAACTGGTAAATATCAACATCAACTCCACTTTGCCGGCCACGAGATAAAATCAGCTCACGGGCATTATCCAGACTAATCTCACCCCGTTCAAGTTGGTGCCAGGGATGATCGCCATCAAGCCCGTAGGTGCCAAAAACAATAGTCGACACCTCCTCAGGCTTCAGTCCCAAATCCTCACCAAAAGCATGCACGGCGGCAAAGGGAGAGTCGGTAAACACACCACCAAAATCGAACAATACCGCTTTTATCTCTTCACTCATGATTCAACTCTTACTTTCATTAACAAAATCTTGATAAAGGCGAACACTCAATCCCTCTCATAGCGCCAGCCGGACTTCAGCATCCAGAAACGATGACGCGAGCCAGATAGCTCCGCATCCGCTGACTCGTAACCGGCATCACCAGGGTATAGCATGCAAATCCCACCCTGTGCTTTTCCCACTTTTGGCATCATCGGAACCACTTTTCGCTCGCCATACATATCCATCGCCCCCCGAACGTCCGTACAAGCGGATAATTCCTCCAGTGTTATAAACGTCGGTGGCATGAGCTCAATCCGCCCGTCATGGTGTTTTTGTATTGCCTCCCCAGGTGAAACCCATA
>JAUXDF010000146.1 GCA_030618505.1 Spongiibacteraceae bacterium
TAATTAATCAAACAGATTTTTTAAGCCGGCGATGGTGTCTTTGCCTCGTTGCTGATTCAGCTCTTCGCTTTGCTCGCCACGCCCTTCCCACTGTAGGTCATCTGCTGGTAGTTCATCAAGAAAACGGCTGGGAATGGTGTCGATGATTTGGCCAAACTGTTTGCGCTTGGCCGCAAGAGTGAGTACCAGGTTTTGTTGCGCACGGGTGATGCCAACATAGGTGAGGCGGCGCTCTTCCTCGATATTATCTTCTTCGATACTGTTGCGATGGGGCAGTAATTCTTCCTCCATGCCGATCATAAAAACATGGGGGTATTCCAGTCCTTTGGAAGCGTGCAGGGTGAGTAACTGCACTTTATCGGCATCGTCCTCTTCCTCCTGACGCTCGAGTAAATCGCGTAATACCAGTTTGGCGATGGCATCCTTGATATCACCCTCGTCTCCATCCTCCTCCTGGCGCTCAAGGGTTTGTTGCAGTGCCGAGATCAGGTAATGGATGTTTTCCATACGCCGTTCGGCCATTGCTGAGCTGCTGCTATTTTGATGTAGCCAGTCTTCGTAGTTGATGTCGCCGACCATTTCCTTTACAGCAGAAATGGCATCGTCTGATTCACACTGGCGGGTAATATTGTCCATCCATTTAACAAAACCGCGCAGGCGTTCCAGACTTTTGATTGGCAGCAGTTCTTCGATGCCGAGCTCGTCAATGGCGTTGTAGAGACTGACATGGCGCTCGCCAGCATAGGTGCCCAATGTTTGCAGCGTGCTGGTGCCGATTTTTCTTCGTGGTACATTGATAATACGCAGGAAGGCGTTGTCATCATCGGGATTAATCAGCAGGCGCAGATAGGCCATAATATCCTTAACCTCGTTGCGCGAGAAAAAGGAGATGCCGCCATTAATATGGTAGGGCACTTTATGGTGCTGAAGTTTTAGCTCCAGCAAGCGTGCTTGATGGTTACCGCGATAAAGGATGGCGTAATCTTTAAATTTTGTGCGTTGCTGCAGGTGTTGATTAATAATCTCAGTGACTACTCGCTCGGCTTCGACCTCCTCATTTTTATTGCGAATCACTCGGATTAAAGGGCCTTCGCCGAGCTCACTCCAGAGTTGTTTGTCGAGCATGTGAGGGTTGTTGGCAATCAGCGTGTTGGCGGCTCTGAGTATGCGCGCCGTGGAGCGATAGTTTTGCTCCAGCTTAACCACCTTGAGTTTGGGGTAATCCAGTTGTAACTGGTTGAGGTTTTCCGGTCGAGCACCACGCCAGGCATAAATAGACTGATCATCATCGCCCACCACGGTTAAGGCGCCACGCAGGCCGACCAGTTGCTTGACCAGTTCATATTGGCAGGAGTTGGTGTCCTGGTATTCATCCACCAGCAAATAGCGAATACGGTTTTGCCATTTTTCGAGAATCTGCGGATGCTGCTGGAACAGCAATACTGGAATCAAAATCAAGTCGTCAAAGTCCACCGCATTGTAGGCGCGCAGGCTTTGATTATAACGCTGGTAGATTTGGGCCAGAGTCATCTCGCTGGCGTTTTGAGCTTGCGCGATGGCTTGCTCGGGGTTAATGAAATCATTCTTAAAGTTGGAAATAGAATGCTGAATGAGTTCAACCTGGTCGCGATCGAGGTTATCGCCCTGGATCAACAGTTCTTTAATGAGTGATTGGGCATCCTGGGCATCAAAAATGGAAAAGCCGGGTTTGAATTTGAGGGTCTTGGATTCCTTGCGGATAATGTTCAGGCCCAGGTTATGGAAGGTCGAGACTGTTAAACCACGGACGGCTTTACCCTGCAGCAATTGCATAACCCGCTCTTTCATCTCCCGTGAGGCTTTGTTGGTAAAGGTTAGGGCGGCAATATGGCGTGCTTCAATACCGCACTGCTCAATCAAATAGGCAATTTTACGGGTGATAACACTGGTTTTACCACTGCCCGCGCCCGCCAATACCAGCAGAGGGCCGGAAATATAGTGTACTGCTTCGCGCTGGTTAGGGTTGAGCTTTGCCACGGGCGGTTTGTTCTCTGAAAAAGCGCGATATTGTAACAGCAGCACTGATTGCCTGCCGGTTTTAAATCTGGCTTGGTTACCTCATTGGCTTGCCGGTAAGTCTGTGGTAGCGGGCGGATGCGCTGAGGGTCATGGAAAAGACCAATTGGCGACGAAAAAACGCCTATTAATTGCAAATTATAATAATTGCTTAAAAAACTATTGACGCGAGGCCGTTAAACAATATACTCCTAAAACTGAAAACTATATAAAAATCAGCTAGAAGCATGGATGTCTTAAAGTATTAGCTGCACATGGACTGTAATACCTGTTTTGGGATAAAAAAAATAACATACAGTTCGCTTAGCTTAGGCTAAAAAAAGGTTTTCTATGCATAGCATTCCGGTACGGATTTTGCTCGTAGATGATGATATCAGTCAGCATTCGCAGTTTGTCAGACTGATTAATGAGCTAGCCTCCAGTCAACACCAGTTACATTGGTGCAGCGATTTCACCGATGCACTTACTTCCTGCCTGACCGATACCTATGATGTCATTTTTCTCGATGCCAGCAAGGATCATCTGATGAGTCGGCGGCTACTCAGTGCCGTTCTTTCCCATGGTTGTTCGGCACCGATAGTAATGCTTTGTGATCATCAGCGGCCGGAATTAAAAGCTAAAGTACTGGCGGCGGGAGCAATGGATGTGCTTTTTAAAGGCGCTATTGACGCCGATATGCTTGAGCGGGTCGTTCGTTACGCCACTATGCATAATGCGCAAAACCAGCGTAATCAGGGGGAGAGTCCACCGATTTGTTTTGATCCCCTGACGGGTTTGCCAAACCGACAGCTGTTTATGGATCGCCTGGCCCAGTCGGTATCACGTGCCGAGCGTGATTCGGGTAGTCTTGCGCTGCTTTGTTTTGATCTTGATGGTTTCAAAAAAGTGAATGAATCTTATGGCCATGATGCCGGGGATCAGTTAATTGAAATGATCGCCGAGCGTTTGCAGGGCTGTGTGAATAAAACCGATACCGTGGCTCGAATTGGCGGTGACGAGTTTGCCGTTATTGTTGATGCGATTGAACACAAAACCGATCTGGCCAATATTGCCCAGGCATTAACGGATGTCATGGTGCGACCATTTTCTCTGGGCGGGCATCGTGTCATCGTTAGCAGCAGTCTCGGCATTGCCGTGTACCCAGAGGCGGGTGGATCACCGGATGAACTGTTAAAAAATGCCGATTTGGCCAAGCAAAAAGCCAAAACCATGGAAGGCTGTGCGTATCGTTTTTACAACGACCAGATTAATGTCGAGGCGATGAGCCAGCTCTATCGTGAGGCAGATTTACGCCGTGGTTTGCGCCGTCATGAGTTTGAACTGTACTACCAGCCGCGTATCGCATTGAATACCGGCTGTATTATTGGCATGGAGGCGCTGATCCGTTGGCGTCATCCCGTGCGTGGTTTGGTGATGCCAGATGATTTTATTCCCCTTGCCGAAGAAACCGGGCTGATCTCTCCTATCGGTTATTGGGTGGTGCGTCAGGCTTGTGCCGATATTAAGGCTATGGATGAGATGGGGCTGCAGCCTTTGGATGTTGCCGTTAACCTTTCTTTTAAGCAGTTTCAGGATGAAAAGTTTTTAGAAAATACCACCGAGATTATTTTTTCCTCTGGCATTGATCCAAAGCGTCTGGAATTTGAATTAACCGAAACCGCCATCATGGCCAATGCCGAGGAGACCCATCGCTGTATGCGTTCGCTGAACCGTCTGGGGCCGACCTTTTCTCTGGATGATTTTGGTACCGGTTATTCCTCCTTTGCCCATATTCAGCGTTTGCCGATTAATTCACTGAAGGTGGATCGTAGCTTTATTAAAAATGTCACCGAAAATAGTGAAGATGCGATGATCGTTAAGGCAATGATTAATCTTGCCCATAGCCTGAATATGACGGTGGTTGCCGAAGGTGCAGAAACCGCCGCGCAAATGCATTTTCTGCGCAGCAACCACTGCGATCAAGTGCAAGGCTTTTATTTCAGCCCGGCGGTGGTTTTTGAAGATATGGTTCAGTTGGTTATGAACGATGAGAAAGTAGTTGTGTTGTTGGGTTAGGCCTGAGCACTCAATAGTTTTTTACCGACCGATCAAAATTGCGATAACTCAAGGCTTCGTGAATGTGTCGGCTGCTTATTTCCACTGATTGCTCCAGGTCCGCGATGGTGCGTGATACCCGTAAAATACGATGATAAGCACGGGCGGATAAACCGAGTTTGTTTATTGCATCTTCCAGTATTTGTTGTTCTTGGTTTAGCAAAGGACAATATTTTTCCAACATTTTATTATTAAGTCGGTGGTTAGCGACCCCTTGTCTGGCGAGTTGCAACTCACGGGTGGCGGTAACACGCGCACGAATTTCCTGGCTGTTTTGCTGTGACTTGCCTTCCTTGTTCCGATCCTTGTTGTCTGAAGAGTTCTGGCGAATCAGCGCAGCAATCGGCAGCGCATTAACCTGGATATGCATATCAATACGGTCGAGTAATGGGCCGGATATTTTGTTGCGATAGCGGCTGATTTGATCCGGGGTACAGCGGCAGTTGTGTTTACTGTCCCCATAATAACCACAGGGGCAGGGGTTCATTGCCGCGATTAATTGAAAGGCGGCGGGGAAGCAGGCTTGATGGCTGGCACGGGAGATAATAATCTCGCCGGACTCTAGAGGTTCACGCAGTACCTCAAGCGCTGCGCGGGGAAATTCAGGCAATTCGTCAAGGAATAATACGCCATTATGGGCCAGGGAAATTTCCCCGGGTTTGGGTGGATTGCCACCGCCGACCAGCGCCACCGCTGATGCGGTATGGTGGGGCGCCCGAAAAGGGCGGCTATAAAAATCATCATTAATGCGCCCCTGGGTAACCGATTGAATGGTGGCGTATGCCAGCGCTTCGTCTTCAGTTAGGGCGGGCAGTATGCCGGGCAGGCGGCTGGCCAGCATGGTTTTACCGGTACCGGGGGAGCCAATCATCAGAAGATTGTGCCCCCCGGCAGCGGCAATTTCCAGTGCCCGTTTGGCCTGGCTTTGCCCTTTGACATCGGCAATATCCGTGCAGTAAACAGTGCTGGGCCGAGTGTGGCCTTGATGGTTGGTGATTATCTGGCGACCGTGCAGGTGTGCACAAAGTGATAGCAGATGATCCGCCGCTAACACTTCAGCCTGTTTGGATAGAGCGGCTTCATCGGCATTGGCTTTGGGAACAATAATTTTGCGTTGTTGTTCGGTGGCTTTGAGGGCGGCGGGTAGCACACCTTTAACCGGGCGCAATTCACCTGAGAGTGCCAGCTCGCCGAGAAATTCACAATTCTCGAGCGCCGAGGCTGGAATCTGCTCCGAGGCGGCCAGAATACCCAGTGCGATTGGCAAATCAAAACGTCCTCCCTCCTTGGGTAAATCGGCGGGTGCCAGATTGATGGTGATGCGCCTGGCGGGAAAATCAAAGTGAGAGTTGATAATGGCGCTGCGTACCCGATCCTTGCTTTCTTTTACGGCGGTTTCGGGCAAGCCGACAATGGACAGGCTGGGCAAGCCGTTGGAAATATGAATTTCCACGGTGACCAGAGGTGCATCAATGCCGCGCTGGGCGCGACTGTATACGATCGCTAATGACATTTACCTTCCTTGGTGTTGTTAAATCTAGTAAGTTGCAGGGTGTGCTGATCAGTCCTTGTTCAGCTGCTGAGTAATTTCTTCCAGTTGTTGTTCCAGTTTGTCGACCTTGGCGCGGGTATGTTTTAGCACCTCGCTTTGAATATCAAACTCTTCACGACTGACTAAATCAAGCTTTGCCAGCGTCGATTGCGCAACCACCTGCAGGCTTTTTTGTATCTCGTCGCGGGTTTTAGCGCTGGGTAATATCTGGCTGGCTTGCTCGATAAACTCATTTAAAAATTCAGGTTTTAACATGTGCTTCATCTATGTGGTGAATCAAATGTGCAGTTTACAGTAAAACCGCGGCTTGTTTGTAGTCTGTGGTGACCTTGAGTGATCTGGAGCGATTGAAGTGATTAAATAGTGCCTATTCAGAAACCGGAAATTTTCGAAAATTAAGTACGCTCCTGGCCAACGCAAATCTAGCTCCTAGGCCTTTTCAAGGCCTTTAAGTCGCAAGATTTGCGTTGGCCAGGATCTCTTTGTCTAATTTCTGGATGGGCACTAAATAACAAGCGGTTTTATCGAATCCCAGGAACTTGCTCGCTAATGAATAAAGTGTCTTTAGTGCATGCTTGTGGGCTGCTATAATCCGCGCAGCTACGAAATGCCTAGGAGATCCTGAATAAATGAAAGCGAAGCAAATAAAACAAAAATATCTACCAGTCGCCATGGTGGCGAGTGTACTGACTTTGGCGACTGTTGGCGCTCAGCCAGCTATGGCTGAAGTAAAGGCCTCAGCCGGTGTCGCCAGCACCTACCTGTTTCGTGGTGTCGATTCCAGTGATGGTAATGCTCAGGTATTTGGTGATCTTACGGTGGCGGGTGCAGGCTTTTATGCCAGTGTCTGGGGTTCAAGCGCCGGCAGTGGTACTCAGGAATATGACTTGATTGCCGGTTGGGCAAAGGATTTTGATGGTGTCACTCTGAATATGGGGGCGATTAACTATATTTATCCGGGTGATGATGCGGCGGATGATTTTGGCTCCGAGTCAGAGGCTTTTATCGGTATAGGCTGGAATGGCCTGGAAGCCTATATCTATAAAAATGTAGCCAGTGCCTACCAGGATAACAATGGCTATTTCTATACTGCGCTTACCTATAGTTATAAAAAATTCTCTGGCACCTTTGGTTATGCGCAGAATGATAGTATTCCCAATAAAGAGGAGGCACTGTATACGGAGGGGAAATACAGTTATATGCACCTGGATTTAACCTATGCCTTTAATAGCAACCTGTCCTTTACCTTTAGCAAGATTGTTGATCGAAAGGCCAAGGCTGAGGGTGTAAGTGCTAAAAGTGTTTCAGATTTTGCCGAACTGGCAGCGGGTGATCCTCGTTATGCCGCTGTCGCAGATGACGATTTGTTGTTTGTGGTGACTTATAGCCTGCCACTGGAATTCTAGATTTTAATCCTGCGCACAAAAATCGCCCACTGAAAGCTGGGCGATTCTTTCCTTATTCCCAGTAATATTCCTGGTTTAGTTCTTAGAATGGCTACCCGTTAGCCTTATTTCCACGAGTGGAATAACCATTTTGTCACCTTTGGGTGCATTTTTTATAGTCGTTTAGTGTATGTATTCTAGTCGGTGCGCATTCTTGGTGCGCCAATGTTTTTGCGCACACAAAGAGTGCTATAAGTGTTATTGCTTTTTCTGTTTTATTTCCTTTTGTTTCTCTATTTTATTGATATATAAGCATATTATCGGCTTGGCACGCTGTGTGCTATTCCATGGATAAGTTGCCCCTTTCAGTGGAAGGAAGGGATTTAATAAAGTTCCGGGAAACTAATTCATAAACATTTGGAGATCGATTAATGAAAACAATCAAAAAAATGATTCCTGCCAGTATTGCCGCTTCTGCAATTGCATTAGCTTCTGTCGCTGCAGTCCCTGCAATGGCT
>JAUXDF010000049.1 GCA_030618505.1 Spongiibacteraceae bacterium
GGTCATGGCCAACGCAAATCTTGCGACTTAAAGGCCTTGAAAAGGCCTAGGAGCTAGATTTGCGTTGGCCATGACCGGACTTGATTTTCGAAAATTAGCAGTTTCTGAATGGGCACTAACTAATGAGCACCCAGCATTAACCTAGAAATTTACCGTAACAGTTTGCTCAGCGATGACCTCAGCGGGCATCAGGTTAATAAATTCAAATTCATCATGAACCTCTGGATCATCATCTAAACGACAGCTAATTGCCAAGGTGTAGGTACCTACGTCAACAAACCCAATCTCGTAAGTGTGGTTACCTTCTGCATTTGGCTCGATCGCGAAAGTGGTACTAGCATAAGGCAAACTTTTTCCCTCGGTCTCTTTATTGTGATAATCCTCAAGATTCTCAGCAAGTAAACCTTCACCGGCATACAGATATACACTACCTTCGAAATCTCCATTTTCATTAGGTGTTGGGCAAATTTCTTGCAGTGAAGTTGCTGAAATCATGCCACCAATATGACCCGAGCTGCCATTATCTATTAATCTAATACCCTTGGGTTTTATTTTATATTCATCATAAGGCCCGCCAGGGTTGCCGGCAAAGACCATACTCTTACGCAAATCGAACTCTATCGTTATATCCATACCACCTTGAGTTGCGGTAAATCCTGACAACATCAAACCATTGGCCGAAGGTGTTGTAACAGGTACTTTTAACGAATCTTCAGTATTAATAGCAAAAGATGCGCCGTCATATAGGGATAAATCCAGGCGAGTGTAATCCCCCGGAGCAATAATTACGCCTGAAAAAATTTCAACGGAGTGATGCCCTGGGTACTCCAGCAAATCAAGACCAAAAGTGTTGGCTATAACTTCCCCTGCATCATCTTTACATAAACTGTTTGCTGTAATTATTCCTTCGCCTTCTGCGCCTACAAGGAACTCATATTCGCTATTACCCTTAAGGCTGACCTTATCAATACAGACTAATACTCGCGACAAGCTTGGCACAGTTGCATCACTAGCATGAAGAGAAAGTGTCGTTAGAGCGGGCTGATCATCATCGTCATCATCACTACAACCCGACGCAACAATAACTAACATCGGAACCATAATTAACGCACCGTACTTTAGTGAGTCTCGTTTTAAATTAAACATACTACCTCCTTAATGTTCCATTATTCAAAAAACACAAAAATCAAGCAAGTACCTATAACACGAATAGTTATCCTAGCGATTCCCCCACCACAAATCAATATCAAAAATATCTGCCAAAGAACAGCTGCCTTGCAGTAATAACTATCAAGATTAATATATTCCCCAATATATCAGTCAAATTTAGCTGCCAATTTACACAAAGCTATAGTGCCCATCCAGAAATTAGACAAAGAGATCCTCGCCAACGAAAATCTTGCGACTTAAAGGCCTTGAAAAGGACTAGGAGCTGGATTTGCGTTGGCCAGGAGCGGACTTAATTTTCGAAAACTTCCGGTTTCTGGTTAGGCACTATTTAATAAACCCCTACTCCTCATAACGCATATTCTCAGGGATATCAAAACCATCAGGCTGCTTGGGTTTGCGCCCTCGGCCAGGCCGGTAGCTCTTTAGCTGGAATACATAAGCCAGCACCTGAGCAACAGCAAGATAAAGCCCTTCCGGGATTTCATCATCAATCTCTGTGGTGTAATACACAGCTCGAGCCAACGCGGGTGCGGCAAACATCATCACATCGTTTGCCTTTGCCACTTCACGTATTTTAAAAGCGACATGATCAACGCCTTTAGCAACAACAATGGGGGCTCCGCTGCCTTGGGTGTCATATTTTAATGCCACAGAATAATGACTGGGGTTAGTGATAACAACATCGGCTTCGGGTACAGCGCTCATCATACGGCTCTGTGCCAATTCGCGCTGCAGTTGACGGATACGTCCTTTGACCTCGGGTTTTCCCTCCGAGTCTTTCATCTCATCCTTGACTTCCTGCATCGTCATTTTCAATTTTTTCTGATGCTCCCAAATTTGAAAGGGAACATCCACCAATGCGATTATTAGTGTTGATGAACACAGAGCTAGAACCGCCCATACCAGGATCATCAGGGTATGGATGATAGCCGCTTGTATCGGCTCAGAGCTGATGGACATTACCTCTTTGCTAAGATAAGAAAGTAATAATATCGCCAGGCTACCGACCACCAATATTTTTCCGATCGATTTAAACAACTCGACAATGGACTTAAGGGAAAACATCCGTTTTATCCCCTCAAGCGGGTTAAGACGACTGAATTTTGGGGCCAGTGCTTTAGTACTGAATATCCAGCCGCCGAGACCGATGGGGCCAACTAACGAGGAAACTAGCAGAACAAAAAATATAGGATACAAGCCATATCCGGCTTCGAAGAATGAACGTGTGAGACGGGCGGACATTAGCTTTTCAGACTCAAGCAAACTACTGTCAAAGGTAAAACTAAAAGTCATGACATTCATCATGCTTTCACCAAGCCCACCACCAAAAATAATCAGCGCAGCACTACCAGCAATTAATACCGCGCTGGTATTCAGCTCTTTTGAGCGGGCAATCTGTCCCTCTTCACGCGCTTTCTCAAGCCGTTTCGGGGTTGCTTCCTCTGTCTTTTCCTGACTACTATCGTTTTCAGCCACTAATTTTCAACCATTAAGATTTGTTGCCAATCTGTTGGCGGCCCCTGCAAATATTTTCACATTTTTTGCTAACTGATTTCCCGCCAGAAACAGATCTATAGCGGAGTAATAAACTGTCGCATTAATGCAAATGTCTGCTCTGCCAGATTATTAAATTTTGGCAGAAGCGAGGCGCTGATTATCCACAACAGCGTTAATCCCGTTAATAAGGCAACGGGAAAACCGAGTGCAAATATATTCAACTGCGGAGCTGCCCTGCTCATAATACCAAAGGACATATTAACAATCAGCAGCGCGGTAGCCGCTGGCAGCGCCAGCAACAGCGCACTGGCAAACATCCAGGAGCCAAGGCTGACCAAAGTCCAAAAATGATCAGAGGACAGGCCTATCAGGCCGATGGGCATGGTTCGAAAACTCTCTATCATCACCTCAATCATCACCAGGTGGCCATTGGTGAGCACGAAAAACAGCGTAATCATAATCAAATATAACTGACTGACTACCGCCACTGATACGCCGTTAGTAGGGTCAACCATTGAGGCAAAACCCAAGCCCATCTGCATCGCGGTAATTTGCCCGGTTAAAATAAATATTTGGAAAAAAACATGAAAGAGGAAACCCAACAACACACCGATTAACAATTGCTGGACAATAATAAGAAATGCAGCGGCGGACAAACCCGAGAAAGCAGGGAGCTCAGGTAAGTTCGGAACAACCACCATCGTCACTAATAGCGCGAACATCAAACGGACTCTCATCGGCACGACATTGGCACCAATGATGGGTACTGACATAAAAAACCCGGCAATACGAAACAAGGGCCATAAAAATTGACCCGCTAAATTCTCGATGTCTGAAATATTCATTTCAAACATAAAATAATCTCAGCAAAAGCATCTTATTAGCCAAACGGTCTGTGTACAAAAGACTAACCCAATATCAACGGAATACTGCCAATTAACTTAATCGTAAAATCAGTCAAACGGCTTGCTAACAACGGCCCTAACAATAAAATCGACAGCATGGTGGTTAACAATCTAGGTAAAAAACTCAAGGTTTGCTCGTTAATCTGAGTGGCTGCCTGAAAAACACTAACCACCAGGCCCACCATCAAGCTCGGTAAAATAATTGCCGTGGCGGATAACAACACCAGAAAAAGTGCTTCACGTAACAACGCTACTATAATTTCAGATTCCATCGCTTTTTTTCCTGTAAGCAGAACCCGGAAAACAACACGCAAACATAATCAGCTCATATTCCAAAACTGGCAGCCAGGCTGCCAATTATCATTGCCCAACCATCAACAACCACAAACAACATAATTTTAAACGGCAGCGAGATAATAATCGGCGACAACATCATCATTCCCATCGCCATCAACACACTGGCAACCACCATATCGATAATCAAAAAAGGAATAAACAGCGTAAAGCCAATGATAAAAGCCGACTTTAATTCGCTGGTCATAAATGCAGGCACTAATACAAAAAACGGAACATCTTCGAGCTTGTCGACACTGGGGGTTTCCGACAAGCGCATAAAAAGATCAAGGTCTGTCTCACGGGTTTGCTCAATCATAAAACCATGAAAAGGAATAGCGGCCTTTTTTACCGCCGCCAGCGAAGTCATCTCGCCATTGATATAGGGCTGCAGGGCACTTTCATTTGCAATCGTCAGCACCGGCATCATCACAAAAATTGTCAGGAAAAAAGCCAGACCAACAAGAATTTGATTTGAAGGTGTTTGCTGTAATCCAATAGCGTGGCGAAGAATGGCAAAGACTACAATAATACGCGTAAAGGCGGTCATCATAATGACCATTGAAGGCAGTAGCGTCAGCCCCGTCATCAGTGCCAATATTTGCAGTGTAACGGTGTATTCCTGACTACCATCGGGGTTAGTGGTTAGTCGAAGCGCTGGAATCGCAGGGATTCCCCCCGCTGAATAATCCGACACCGCATCACTTGCTGCAGTACTCGCAGCATCAGCAAGCGCTGAAGCCGGTGAATTTACTGTACTGGAGATACTTAAGGCACTTGGATCCTGCTCCTGAGCGTAAACAGCAGAACTAAATATCGCCAGCATTAGCACAAGCAACAAAGAGAAATAACACTGTTTTTTATACTGCAAGATTAAAAAACTCACCTACCTTCACCCTGCCCCAGCACTTCTTTTAATTTTCTGGCAAACTCTGGCTCTGCAGCTTTTTGCTCCATGGGCATAGGCGGCTCATCAAAAACATGCAGGGTATTAACACGCCCAGGTGCGACACCGAGTAATATTTGCTTACCGCCAACATCAACCAGTACCGCCCGCTCTCGAGTGCCCAGCGATATCCCACCCAGCGTGCGCATTTTTCCCGCGTTATTAAAACTGGCTCCGTTCAGTCGTTTAACCAACCAGGCGCAGCCGTAAATCATCGCGACAACAAATACCAAACCCAGGGACATTTGCAGGTAGTTATCATTATTATTCAAGGCAGACAGTTTTTTTTCTTCAGCAATAGCCTGTACAGACAGAGTCAACAACAAAACAAGAGCTGGACGCAGGCGTTTTAAAATACATTGCTGAACATTCAGATGAAGGCTTAAACTCGTCATTTTTACAACCTTTTCGCTCAACGGAGCTTTTTGATTCGCTCCGATGGACTGATGACATCGGTCATTCGAATACCAAATTTCTCATTAACCACCACCACCTCTCCATGAGCAATCAAGGTACCGTTAACCAGCACATCCAGTGGTTCACCCGCCAGGCGGTCAAGCTCGATGACCGAACCCTGATTAAGCTGCAGAAGGTTTCTGATGCTAATTTCAGTATTTCCCACCTCCATCGATATGTTGACTGGAATATCCAGAATAACATCAAGATCCGGTGCGCCTTCAGCAGCAACATGGGGCGGGGCGGTCAATTCATCAAATTGCGCAGGACTGGCATCACTGCCTCCGGCATCCGCACCTTGCTCTGCCAGCACTGAATCGATATCTTCCTGCTCAGACATTGCCGCAGCCCAATCTGCCGCCATATCTTCCTGATTGGCATCATCTTCTTCATCACTCATAAACCTAACCCCAACTTATTTACATCTACGTAGTCAAAAAAATAAACAACATTATTTTCGGCGGTATTGCTTATCGCTACTCTTTGTTTATCTATACCCTTTGCCGACAATAATTTTCCAGATCATTTACCGATACTCTCGGTTCGATTGATAACCTGTAAAGCCAAATTACCCTTTGATGATCCCACCTTGGTATTAAAAATCGGAATGCCATTTGCCGTCAACTGAACAGTCTCAGGCATATCAATCGGAATAACATCACCGACCTGCAGATCCAGAATATCCCTCAAAGGCACTTCCCGCTCGGCGAGTCGACAGTTCAAAGTCACCCTTGCCCCCTTGATATCTTCCTGCAGTGCGCCAATCCAGCGATCATCAATATCATCAACATCACTTTGCATTCCTGCATCGAGCGTTTCTCTAATAGGCTCGATCATTGAATAGGGAACAGTGATATGTAAGTCCCCGCCGCCGCCGTCAAGCTCGACATGAAAGGTACTGACAACAACAACCTCACTAGGGCTAACAATATTGGCCATAGAAGGGTTTACTTCAGAGTTAATAAACTCAAAGTCTATTGGCATAATGGTTTTCCAGGCTTCCTTTAGATCAACAAAAACCTTGTCCAGTACCATCTGCACGACTCGTAATTCGGTCGGCGTAAACTCCCGGCCTTCAATCTTGGCATGGCGGCCATCACCACCAAAAAAATTATCAACCAGTTTAAAAACCAGCTTGGCATCAAATATAAAAAGTGCGGTGCCTCGCAACGGTCGAAACTTCACCATATTTAAACTGGTCGGCACATACAGGGTATGTACATACTCACCAAACTTCTGGACTTGAATCCCACCGACGGCAACATCGGCGCTACGTCGCAGCAGGTTAAACAGACTGATGCGTGTATAGCGCGCAAAACGCTCATTGATCAACTCCAGGGTCGGCATGCGGCCGCGAACAATTCTGTCCTGGCTGGTCAGGTCATAAGATCGCGCTTCGCCGGCGACAAAGTCCGGTTCCGTTTCAACGTCACCGTCATCAACCCCATGCAATAAGGCATCTATTTCATCTTGTGATAATAAATCTTGCACGCTTGCTAAACCCTTTTTATTTCGTTTTCACTGGAAAACTGACTACACTTTTCCAACACTCTTTTTACCCATCAT
Organism: Spongiibacteraceae bacterium; assembly: GCA_030618505.1. GTDB lineage: Bacteria > Pseudomonadota > Gammaproteobacteria > Pseudomonadales > PIVM01 > JAUXDF01. The sequence continues at coordinate 6,874 of JAUXDF010000049.1, forward strand.
TTTTTCGTCATCCTCGAAGTGTTTTGTCGGGGATCCAGGATTCTGCAAACTGGATTCCGGCTAAAAAACTGCCGGAATGACGAACTTTGTGCCTTTACCAAATAGCTGCCAAATTTATTGCATAACAAAATTTTCAAAAAGCACCTGTTCAATACCCGGCTTGCCTATTTCCTGCTCTAACAGCTTCTGTATCGCTGTCAGTGTTTTTAAACGCAGTAATTCCCTGCCCTCATCGGTATAGAGTTCTTCATAGACTTCACCACTGAACAACATTACCAGACGGTTTTTGATCAATGGGGAATGGGTCTGAATGGCATCAATTGCATCCTGCTCTCGAGACATTACCGTCACCGACACCTGTAAAAAACGTTGCCGCCCCCTGGATTGAAAATTAACGATAAAAGGAGGCTTGATCGGAAAATAGATCGCCGGCATCTTCACATCAACCGGTTCACCCTCACCCTCTTCTGCGACGACCTCGCTCTCATCATCAAAAGCACCAAAAAGATACAGCGTCGCTCCCACGGAGCCGCCAATCAGCAATATGCCCAGCACAGCGATAATGATGATTTTTTTCATCCCACCACTGGCTTTTTCGCTACCTTCTTCTTCGTTTTCGCTATCGTTTTCGTTTTTTTCTGCCATGACAAACTTCCGTCACCTTTATCTTCTGACACCAGTATTCAGCAAGACACGTGCCATCCGCTCTTACCACCAATTATTCTTACAATACAATACCTTAAATCACCTTTTAGCGTGTGACAAAACTTTGTCACATCGCCAAGTCTAGCGTATCCGGGGATTTTTTATCCGGTATTTGATGCTCAAGCAAATAACAGATATCCGCCTTTCGACAAATAAATGCTAGTAGCAATGTGCCTGATCACCGTCAGGATGCTAAAATCGACGACCCAAACCTCAACAATGACAGCCAAATGCCAGAAAACCCACGCGTATTGATTTTTGATTCCGGTGTCGGTGGTTTAAGTATCTTCCACGAAATCAGAAAACTGCTGCCCACTGTCAACATTCTTTATGCCTGTGACAACCATCAGTTCCCCTACGGCGATAAAAGCGAAACTGCCTTAATTGAACGTGTTGTCACCGTGCTGAACATGCTGGTCAATACCTACACAATCGATCTAATTGTATTAGCCTGTAACTCCGCTAGCACCATCGCCCTGCCGGCTCTACGTGAGTGTCTTAAGCAACCTATTGTTGGTGTCGTACCGGCTATCAAACCGGCATCACAACTCTCCAGCACCAAGGTGATTGGTTTACTGGCAACCGAAGGCACAGTCGATCGACAATACACCAAGGCCTTAATTGAAGACTTTGCACCTGACTGCCAGGTGTTTTCCCTCGGTTCCCAGCGACTGGTAGAGATTGCTGAACTGAAGCTGCGCAAACATGCGGTTGACCTTAAGGAACTAAAAACTATTCTCGATGCACTACTCAAGCAACCACAGGCAAATAAGCTTGATACCATCGTCTTGGGGTGTACCCACTTTCCACTGCTGGCGGATGAGCTAAAAGCTGTCACCGAGAAAAATATAACCTGGATTGACTCAGGGCACGCCATCGCGCAAAGGGTCGACGACCTCTTGCGCGATCGACCCAGCAAGGAGGGCAACAGCTCTCCATCACTTGATGCCGTCTTTACCAAAGCCTGCCCCCAACACCAGAAAATCTACCCTTACCTCCTGGATATTGGATTTCAGCAGATAGATACACTCGAATACTGAAGACTCAGGAGCAAAGGCTACAATAATAAAAAGTCCAAATTCACTTCACTATGAACTATGCTGTGTTTAAAAATAAGTAACTATTCAGCGTACGCCAAAAGCCTCGTCATTCCGGCAGTTTTTTGGCCGGAATCCAGCTTTAACAGTCTGGATCCCCGACAAAAAACTTCGGGGATGACGTGCTTTCACGCATAGAGTGCAACTCGCTGAATAATTACAAAAATAACAGGAATAAAATAGCCCATGCCCAGTCCTGACACATCAATACTCGTTGTCGACGATGCCAAGTTCAGCACAACGGTTATTACCAGAACGCTCAAGTCGGGTGGATACAGCAATATCCACCATGTTGGCAGTGCCAGGGATGCATTGAAATTTCAGGAAAACAGCCCCGCCAGCATCATTATCGCTGACTGGTTAATGCCGGAAATGGATGGCCTGGAGATGACTCGTCATATTCGTCAAAATGATGAAGTGACCAACCGCTATACCTATATCATTATGTTAACGGCCAAGGATGGTGTCGAAGCACTCAGGCATGCCTTTGAAGAAGGCATTGACGATTTTGTTAACAAGTCTTTCATGCAGCAACAATTGTTGCCCCGTGTTTTCGCCGCCGAGCGCCTGGTAGACAACCAGAACCGTTTACTACGCTCCAACCAGCAACTGCTGGATGCCAACCGCGCACTGCAGGCTTTTAATACCGTTGACACACAAACCGGCCTTGGCAACCACAACTATACCCTGCAGCAACTTAAGGCCACCTTAAACCACAGCGACTCCCGCGGAGATGCTACCTGTTTAATTCTATTGAGAATAAAAGACTGGGATCGCCTGATTAAACAGCACCCCGCCCATATCGTTGACGAATTACTTACCGGCGCCAGTCGCCGATTACGTAACCTGGTACGTCCGCTGGATAATATCGCCCACATTGATAACGCAACCTTCGCCATCATTACCCATCAGCCGGATATTTCTTTGTGTACCGCCGCCAGTTACCGGCGAATCTATGACGGCATCAATCTGCGTGCATTCAAGACATCCATTGGCTATCTCTCGCTCACCGCCAACATGGCACTGGCATCAGCCCACCGGGACTTTGGTATTCCCGACGTTAACAGCTTATTAAATCTCGGGCATAAAGAGCTGGAAAAAGCAGTTTCAAGCGGCACCATCAGTGAGGGCTTTTATCGACAGATGTAAGCTCCCCGTGCAGCCTTTACTCCCTAAAAAAATAAAAAAATTTAACCTGCTGTTTGCCCACCATCAATTGGCAAAGCAGCGCCGGTAATAAACCGTGCCTCACTCGAGCAAAGATAAGCCACCGCTGCCGCTATTTCCTCTGGTTGCGCCGCATCCATTAAGGGAAACAGTTTTGACAATAAATCCATATCGCAATTTTCGGGCAGTTCAAAATTACTCGTGAGTGGCGTTGATACAGCGCCGGGGCAAACAGAGTTCACACGCACCCCTTTTTTAGCAAATTCGATCGCCATGGATTTAGTCAGCATCACCACGCCCGCCTTGCTGGCACAATACATGGAATTGTAGACTTGCCCTTCCAGGCCCGCAGACGAGGCCATATTGACAATACAGCCTTTAGTTTCCAGCAGGTGTGGAATCGCCGCTTTGCTCATATAGAAAACACTGGAAAGGTTAACATTCATCATCGTCTGCCATTCCAGATCGCTGATGTCCGTCAGGTGTTTGGCTTTTGCAAAACCGGCAATATTACAAAGCACGTCCAGCTTGCCAAATTCAGCTACCGCTTTGGCGATCGCCGCCCGACACTGCTCAGGGTCTGCAACATCAAAAGCAAAGGCAACAACCGCTGCACCGAGTGCTTTAATTTCTGCTTCAGTCGCCGCCAATGCTTCACTATTTATATCGCTAATCAGCAGGGATGCGCCCTCCTGAGCCAGGCGTAATGCAGTAGAGCGCCCTATTCCCGATGCTGCCCCGCTTACCAGCGCTACCTTCCCTTCAAATCTTGAAGCTGACATATTTCTCCTCGCCTTTATACTAAATGCATTAAATTAGAGACTGTACCAAGTTGCACGCCCTTTGCCATACCGCTGCAGTCGCCCGGCATTTACCAACTCTCTCAATCTGACTTTAAGTGTATTCTGGTTTGCTCCGGTTAATCCAACCATTTCAGCAATGGTGAGTCGATCATTGTTACTAAACAATTCCAGCACCAGAACAGATAATGTAGGTAAATCAGCATCATCATTTGTTTGTGGTTGCTCTTTATCCAGTTGTTCTTTATCCAGCTTAATGGATAGATTGCTCTTTTGCTTTTTTAAACAACGCAGAAAAAACCCAAGCCAAGGTTGCCAATCTATCACCTCAGTTTTTAAGGTCGTCTGCGTGCGCCTTAAGGCCTTGTAATACAGGTCTTTGTTTTCTTCAACAATGCTCTCTAGCGAGGCATAAGGAACATAGTCATAACCGGCACGTAATAGCATGAGTGTTATCAGGATACGAGACAGCCTTCCATTGCCATCCTGAAAGGGGTGAATAGCAAGAAATACCACGTTAAACACGGCGATAATCAGCAGAGGATGCATTGATGTTTCGTGGATGGATTTGCTTGTCCAATTAACCAGTTCTTCCATCTCCCTTGGGGTATCAAAAGGTGTGGAGGTTTCGAAGACAATACCGATCTCAACACCCTGCTCATCTATGGCGACAACCTGATTGGATAGCGTCTTGTAAGTGCCCCGATGGCGTTCATCTTTAGTGCTGTGTCTTAATAAAATCTGGTGTAATTGCCGGATATGATTTTCAGTGATGTGTAAATCTTCATAAGCTTGAAAGACCATATCCATGGCTTCGGCATAACCGGCGACTTCCTGTTCATCGCGGGTTTTAAATGAAGCGGAGGTCAGCCTGGATAGCAGTGTCTCTATTTGGATATCCGTCAGCTTTGCGCCTTCAATCCGTGTGGATGAACCAATGCTTTCTATAGTCGCGACCTTGCGCAGCTGTTGAAGCCGCTCTGGGGATAGTGTTTTAAGTAATTCCCACTTGCCTTTAAACTCGTCCAGTTCAGCTATCAGCTGCAACAGTTCCTGATTAATGGTAATTGTAGGTTCTTTCATTTTTCCTCTAGCTCACAAGCTGCCAAACCCGATTAACCTACCCGATTATACCCATAAATACCTGATTTGATAGACCGGCAAAGGCACTAAGTTCGTCATTCTGGCAGTCTTTTAACCGGAATTCAGTTTGAAGGACTCTGCCCCCGACAAAACACTTCGGGGATGAAAAAAGTGGTGGGTTCAAAGTGTTTATTTTATTATGCTGAATAATTACATATTAATCAGGGTGACAACATGATCGATCTGCAAGAACTCGAAAAAATCAAACAACTCAAATACCGCTATTTTCGCGCCCTCGACACCAATAACTGGGAGCTAATGCGAGAGTGCTTAACAGAGGACTGCTGTGCTCGCTATGACAGTGGCAAATACAGCTTTGACGGCCGAGACAACATCATTACCTTTCTGGATGAAGGCATGAGCTCGCCACAAATGATCACCCTGCACCAAGCCCATCACCCGGAAATCGATATTATTGACGATAATAACGCTACCGGCACTTGGTATCTGCAGGATATGGTCATCAGTACCGAATACAATTTCACCCTGCGCGGCGCAGGCTTCTATCATGATAAATACCGTAAAGTTGATGGCGAATGGAAGATTTCCACCACCGGTTACGATCGCACCTTCGAGGAAGTTGAGGAGCGCAGCGACAAGATGCAAATAACCAACAATATGTTTACACGTGAAGATTAAGCTCAAACTAGCGGCAAAAAGACTCGGCAGCCTTCATATTACACCTGGACATCAGGCATAATGCGGCATTGAAAATTCCACAGTATTTCCAAGCCCCTAACTCGGTATTTTAAACCCAGACATCAGCACTCGGGCAATAGACTGCTTAGAGCCAATAACGACAGACAGGAAGCAGGACAAATGAGTGACATTAGAGCAAAACTCGATGAAAGCACCGCCCAACTCACCGGCGAAGGGTCACCCTGGGAGCTCGAAGAACAAACCATAAATAACATTCCCTATCGTATCTATAAAAATGCACCCAAGACCGTCAAGGATCTCATCGATGAGGGCCGTCAGCACGGCGATAAAGATTGCATCATCTATGAAGGTGAACGCTGGTCATACAATGAATTTTTCGAAAAAGCCGATCAAATCAGCCATCAGCTGCTTAATGAATATGGCGTAAAAAAAGGTGACCGTGTAGCCATCGCCATGCGCAACTACCCTGAGTGGATGGTTGCCTTTGCCGCTATCAGCGCTATTGGTGCCGTTGCCGTACCCCTCAACAGCTGGGGGCAAACCGAAGAACTCAAATATGGCATCAGCGACTCACAGTCCAGGGTAATGTTCTGTGACCAGCAGCGCTATGGTTATATAGCCGACTCATTAGCAGAGTTGGGCGTAAAGGCGATTGTTGCTCGTAGTAGCGCAACTTTAAATGATCAGGCCATCGATATGGCAAAGCTTGCTGATGCCGTCGGTGATGCAAGCTTACCCCAGGTAGATATTGATACTGAAGACACTGCAATGATCATGTACACCTCGGGCACCACAGGTAACCCAAAGGGTGCTATTTCAAACCAGCGGAATATTTGCCAGTCAACATTCAATTTCGAGTGCGTTGCGATCGTTGCCGCTATGTGCAACCCCGATGCGATCGGCAAGATGCTGGAAAAAGGTTTTGAGCCTAAAGTCCTGCTAGCACTGCCACTTTTTCATGTCAGCGGTTTTTATTCTGTATTCCTGCTTGCACTACGG
>JAUXDF010000040.1 GCA_030618505.1 Spongiibacteraceae bacterium
TTTTGGCCGCCAGCTTCGCTGTGCCTTTTTTTCTTTTTATTCCGTTTGACCATAATGCTGAGTATAGCAGCTTGGTTTTTATAAGTCCTAGCTGCATTGCATATTTCGAGATATCCATCCCTATCAGGGGCAATACATGGCGACCTGATGGTAATGACGTAATTGGAGTAGAGTTTGCTGTCTGCATTTAATAGTGCTTGTCCCACTTTACTCGCAACACATAGTACTTCATTCAACTCGGCGTTGAGCGCAGTCACTACCGTAATCTTGGTGAGCATCTTATAAATTGGTAGTTACTCGCACTCGCACTACAGAACAACCTTGTATTGTTAGAGTCAATGTTTTCTCTCTACCTTTTTTAAATATTCTGATAATCTGACTGATGAGGAATATATCACTGGTGGTTTTTACACCGTAAGTAATGCTGAATGGCGCGCTTTACCCAATCTTCTTTCGGGCGACCCCTGATGCCAGTATCTTATCCCAGCCGGCCAAGCATAAGGAGAGCAAAAAATGAGTGAAAATAAACAAATAAAAGCATCTGATCTACCTTACCGGCCAATACCAATTAAAATAATAAATGGCATGGGCAGACTGTTGAATACAATAGGTATTGAACCGGTCAAGCTGGATCGAGATACCCTTATCGCCAAAGCGAAAAAGAAAACTGGTTTCAGCGATTTTGACGATGAGGATTACCTTGAAGGCCTTGATCGATTAATTCGCTCACTCAAAGAGGAAGCTGAGCTTACCTTTTTGGGGAAAGTTGTTGCTTCCGGTACTATCGTGGACGATCTGGTTCATAGGCTTGAAGTTATTGAATGGCGCAAACGTCACCCGAAAGTTGCTGATGAAGAAATACGAAAACCATTATTCATTAATGGCTTGCCCCGAACAGGCACAACGATCCTTTATGGTTTACTGGATGTGGACCCAGCGAATCGCTCGCCCATCTCCTGGGAAGTCGATGAGCCCATTCCCCCTAGCACCCTGGAAACAAGGGCTAATGATACAAGAATAGAACCCTGCAGAAAAAAGTTCGATGGCCTTCACAAGCTGGCTCCAGGGATAGAGGCCGTTCATCCTATGGGGGCAGATTTACCTCAGGAATGTGTGGCAATATTTTCGCAAAATTTCAAATCTGAATCCTATGTTTGTCTGTTTGATATCCCTTCGTACACAGACTGGATTGATAGCTGCTCTTACACTAAAACATTTGAATGGCACAAAAAATATTTGCAGCATATGCAATCTGGCGGGGTTCGTGGAGATAGATGGTTACTAAAGTCACCTCAGCACTTACATATACTTGATTACCTGCTAGAGGCTTACCCGGACGCCAATATTGTTCACACCCACAGGAACCCTATAGACGTATGTCTCTCATGTTCCAGTCTGTTTGCCATCTTGCGCTCGATGAGTTCCGATAAAATTGACTGCAAGCATATTGGCCGCCAATCGCTGGACTGGTGGGAAAAGTTAGTCTTCATAGGCATGGAGCAGCGCAAGCGACATGCGGATAAACCCGAACAATTTATTGACATTAAATTCAACGATCTTATTGCAGACCCTATTCAGGTTGTTGAACGAATCTACGATCATTTTGGCTACGAACTCAAAACCAGTGTCAAAAATGACATGGTGAAGTTCATGGAAGATAACTCACGAGACAAGCACGGTTCCCATAGCTATACCGATGAGGAGTTTGGCATTGATCGTAAAAAAGATGAAAAGCGATTTTCTACATACTGTAAGCACTTTGGCATCGAATAGGGTTGAGACAAACAATAAATAAAAATACGACGACACCATTGTATTCCACATATTGAAACCTGAAATCCAATCGCTGGAAATTTACTGCAAGCGAATCAAGCAGAAATATAAATAAGGCTATAACGATGATTAATGACTGGAGAAATAAATCCGTTCTCGTTACTGGAGCTGGAACAGGCGTGGGCAAGCATTTATGTATGGATCTCGCCCAGCGAGGGGCTATTGTTTATGCCACCGCTCGTTCAATGGAAAAATGCCAACCGGTCGCGGACTGGGTCAATGCTGACCCAAGGGTAAAAGCCAATGGCGGACAGGCAATAGCTAAACCATTAGAAGTGGGGAACTGGGAAGAGTTTAAAATAGCATTAAATGAAGTTGTAGAGGAGCAGGGAAAACTGGATTGCCTGATTAACAACGCCGGCATTATTTATGTGGGCGAATACTACGATATGAACGAGGAGTTCATCAAACAATTGATTCATGTGAACTTTTCGAGTGTAGCGACAGGCTCGCTTTATGCCTACCGAATTATGAAAGAGCAAGGTTATGGCACGATTGTAAATGTCTCTTCCATGGGAGGTTTCCTGCCGACCTCATCTATGGTGCTCTATTCCGCCACAAAGCATGCGCTCGTTGGTTTAACATCTGGCTTGGCCTCAGAAGCCGAAGCGTTTGGCATTGATATTAAGGCCATGTGTTTGGGCTATATTGAATCTGAAATGCCTGCCAAGGCAAGAACCGCTACGGGAACTAACGCTGATGCCGAAATCAGGGAAATGTTACCGATGAAAGCCATGGCAACGGATAAAGCGGCAACTCGGCTTATTAATGGCATTGCCAGTAAGGGACGTTTCATTTTTGTGCCCTGGTATGCAAAGTTAATGTATTATATACAACGTTATATACCCGGTGTCATGTATTCAGGTGCAATCGACAGCATGAAAAAGTTCCGTGAAATTTCTCAACGTAAACAGGGTTAATTAGTGCTCGTCCGGAAACACAATTTCTATAGTCCCCTCTCCTTTAAGGAGAGGGTTAGGGTGAGGTAAAAAGACTATAAAAATGGTACTTTTTGAATTCAATCCTCCCTCACCCCGACCCTCTCCAAAAGGGAGAGGGAGAAAAACAGCCGTTTCCGGATGGAGACTAATCAAAGCCTTCCAAATAGCAGAAGAGGCCAAAAAAAATCATGAAAAATAGCTTTCCAGAACTCAGTTGTTATTTACTCCCGGGGCACACCCGCACGCCTGCTGATGCCATCACTGAAGCTCAACAGGCTGAAGCACTAGGTTTAGGGAAAGTATGGTTGTCAGAGCGCTTTGATGTGAAAGAAGCCGGTGTTATTTGTTCCGCCGCATTGGCTGTTACCGAAAATATCAAAGTAGCCACTGCAGCGACGAATCTGCATACACGTCATCCCTTGACGCTGGCATCCATGTGCGCCTCTTTGCATTATATTTCTGGAGGGCGATTCGAGCTGGGTTTGGCGCGCGGCGTTGCTATTCGTAACCAGTTAATGGGTTTGGAAGCGGTTACCAATAAACAAATCGCTGATGGTCTGGATATATTGCGAAAGCTCTTCTCAGGTGAAACTGTTGGAGGTTACGATGGACCAATGGGTAATCTACCCTATTTGAAAATGGGAGACTGGATGGATGTGCAAATGCCGATTCATTTTGTTGGTTTTGGTCCAAAAAGTTTACGTTTTGCTGGCAAACATTTTGACGGTGTGCATTTACATCCATTTATTACTGAGCAAGGTTTACAGCGTGCGAGGAATCTGATTTCCGAGGGTGCAAAGAGCGAAGGCCGGAAACCTGAAGACATAAAAATTTGTAGTGTGCTGGTTACAGTGCTTAACCCAGGTAGAGAAGATTACTTGCGCAAAGTTGTAGCGCGCATGGCTACCTATATGCAGGCGCCTGGCTACATCGAAATGCTGGTTGATTTGAATGGTTGGGATCAACAGGTTGCTGAAGATTACCGTGCCCACCCCTTGCTTGGGACTTTTCTTGGCGCTATAGATAGCGTGGCATCGCTGGAGCAATTAGAAGAACTTGAATCATTAATTCCTAAAGAATGGCTGTCAGCCATTGCTATAGGTACTGCGGATGAATGTGCTGAGCGCTGGAAACAGGAATTGGATAATGGCGCAAATGAAGTCTGCATTCATGGCTCAACACCTGATGAGTTCGAACCAATTTTAGAGTCCTACCAATCATTACGAGGCTAACATGAACATCATTACTCATCCTGACCAATTAACCGCTCAATGGTTAACAGCAGCACTTAAACAGGCTGGTAAACTTTCTGATGCAGTGGTCGATCGATTTGAATACGAAATAATTGGTACCGGTAAAATGGGTGATAATGCCCGAGTTTCGCTGATTTATTCCAGCAGTGAAACGAATGCACCAGCAACGGTTATTGCCAAATTTCCAGCCGAAGACGAAACCGCAAGAGCCATAGCCGGGTACAGAGGTGCTTATTATAACGAGGTCATGTTTTATAATAACTTTGCATCTCGAACCGAAATACGCACACCGGAAATCTATCTTTGCAAAGTTAGTGAAGATAAAATGGATTTTATCATTCTGATGGAAGATCTTTCACCCGCCATACCTGGCGATCAATTAATAGGGGAAACCTTAGAGCATTGTCAGCTGGCAATACAAGAAGCTGCAAAACTGGCAACTGCATTTTATGGCGATGAAGACGCGGCAATGAATGATTATGTGGTTTCAGTCGCAAGAGATGATGGTGGAGCTATGGGGCAGGAGTTACTGCAGCAAAACTGGCCTGCCTTCCTGGAGCGATTTGGACATGGCTTGAACGATGAGAGTAAAGCCTTTGGAGAGCTATACTGCAATAGTTTTATGAAATACATCAGTGCTTTTAAGGGAATAAAAACACTAATTCATGCAGACTTTCGCAGTGAAAATATCCTGTTTGGTGACGATTGTGTTTATACCGTTGATTGGCAGACGATTTCAGAAGGCAGTCCACTCACTGACATCGCTTACTTTCTCGGTGGAAGTGTTTATATTGATGACCGTCGAGCATGGGAAAAACAACTGATTACGCAATACAGTGCGCTGTTAAATGAGCAAGGGATTAACTTAAGTGTTGATGAATGCTGGGAGCAATATAGAGCGCAATCCATGCATGGATTGATTATCACCATTCTTGGCGCTTGTTTCTCCGAAGCAGATGACCGCGGGGATGCCATGTTTTTAACAATGATACAAAGACATTTACAGCATTGCGTTGATATGAATGCAGCTGATTTCCTAAAGTAAACGGGGTAAATCTGGGATCCCCCCAAAATGTATATTTTCGTCCTATCCCAACCCGAAGTCCAAGATGTCTACAAGCGAAATAAGGGACCTTGATAAAGAACGTGCCGAACTTGTCAGTCTGCTAACACAAATAAAGCTACCAGCGACCATTGCTACAGCGACTGGAAACCATAGAACAGGAGTCGGAAGCATTGAAGTCTCAACTGAAAAAATTCGACTCGGCAAATAAACCTGCAGTGGCAAGCATGAGTAAACACAACATTAAAAAATTCCCGGTGGATTTTCAAAATGACCTGGACTCAGAAAACCCAGAAATACAAAAGGACGTATTTGAGCCACTGATTCAAAAGATAAAAATGGAGGGTAAAACTGCGGAGATATTCCCCAGCTATAAAACTATAACAGGGGGAGAGTTGGCGTTTTGAATGCCACCAGAAAATGACTCCCTCGCCAAAGGTTGTAATGTCCATATCGCGACAGACAAATCATCGCTATTGAACCACTTCTCTCACTAGGTCAAAGCTTCAATGACTGAAAGGCGGGTTCCCCAGACTATTTTTTTCCTGGCACGGTGATAAAACTGCGCACAATTACCCACCCATACAATTAGAAAAATTATATAAATCCTTCCCCCAATGTTTACACTTTTCATAATAGAAAGTCTTGGGTAACTCGGTAGGCGTAGTGGGAGCGGGGGCTGCTTTTTTGCGCGCCTTTTGCGATATTTCAGGGGGAGTATAGGAATAAAAAGTACCTGGGCTATGTATTAAAGCTACTCCCGGGAGGGTAAAGGTTGCCCTACCCCCCGCTTCTACCTGTTTAATACTAGCCCGAGCTTGTTCTATTAAGCTCCCATCATTACCCGCTACACTTTCAGTGGCTCCTGCCGCAATACAAAGGCCCAACATAACCAAATTTAAACATCTCATTATATTTCTCCTAATAGCTACCTTTAGCTACAATCTATTTTAGATAAAATATCATTCGGTCTTAACCCCCCTTTGAGCGGGGTAGTTTCTTCAGCCTTGTCTAAATCTCAATGAACATCCGACTCCTGTATCAAATATTCCAACCGATCAGTCGATACTGCCAGTGTGTACGCACAATAAAAGAACTCCTTGAATGTCATACCAGCAATTGGGTGTATTGCACGACCGACAATATGGCCTTCATTATCCAGCATGTACTCGACAATATCGATAAGTGCGTTGCGCTGCCATGTATACTTTACCAACTGATCCACACTGAACTGGTCAATTGCCTCGCAATTCGCTGCTCTCGCCATAAATATGCAACGACCATGGGATTCGTACATTTTTATTTTGTGTTTACGTCGTATTCCATTTCCGGTAATTATGAAGGTCAGCCCAAAACATGATTTGAGCTCGAAGAGCTTCACTTCCACCGTCCACTGCCCAAATTGCGGCAATCGCTGACGCTCGGTTTTTTTCCAAAAGCGCCTAATATGTGGCGATGAGGGTTTTTGATAATTCCCGGGATCATGATCCATCGAAAAACGCTGAAAGAAGTGCTCAACTTCAGAGTACGTGGTTGTATGCTCATCGCCAATCAACATCTCAGCATCATGATAGAGATCAAAATGCCGGTTACCTGTCTCGATGGCATAGGTGCGATGAAAGGTTCGCCATGATTTATTACGCATCATCCCTATAAGTTCATCTTCATCAATACCAGCCAGGGATAATTCTTCTGACTTATAAGATGCACTTAACAATGTCTCTCCACTGGCACGTGCAGAGCTTAGTTTTATGGAAATAGGTCTTTCAATACCGTCCGTTGTGGCCAACACCACACCCTCTTGATCTAAAACGGCCCTTCTAAAATAACGGCTCAGTAATTTTTCAATATGTCGCCTAACACCCCCCGCGTGCTTTGCTTGCTCCACCACCACTTTGCGTCGATTATACTTATCAGATTTTCGTGTCACCGTAGGAACATAAGGTGAGCGTAAAGGTGTGCGAATTTGTTCCGGCACGGATGATCGATCTTGCAGGGCTTTAACCGTATCAATGATATCGCTACTATTCATAGGCTTTTCGCCAATTTCATGTAATGACTCGATAAATGCATTGATATTATGGCAGAGCTGCCTAACCTGTAGTACTTCTATGCTTTCTTTTACAAACGGAAAAGTAACCTGTATAAGCTGCTCATCAGTGATCTGTGATGTCTCTTTCAGTTTTAGCAATCGCCTCTGGGCTTGTGAGCCCACCCTGTCTACTCGACCTGTTTTTTGCTCAATGCCAACAGGCGAAGGTGACAAACCATAATGCATGACGCTGTCACAGAAAGTGTGCAGATCCTCCCCTTCCTGGAATACATCGGTGGATATCAACGCCAATGGATAACCCGGCATACGAAATTTTCTGGCCTGCGCTGAGCGACTACCTATTGTCGCTCCGTTGGCTCCTATAACTGGCGCTACGGGGTTTAACATATGGCTAAAATACGTCCGATATTCCGTCACTAACTTATCGTAGGCATCCGGTAAATTGGTTTTTATGATGAGGTCCAAGTGCTCGGAAAGGTTATACAACTCATGGTAAGTACTGAACTGCGGATCTTTCGACTGCACCAATAATTTATCGGCTAACGCATCCATCCATAGCCCACGCATCTCGGGTGTTAAATTCTGCGTACCCAGACACAAACGTGTGACATACAGATCGATAATGCCATGCCCGGTACGTAAACAAAGAGAAATAACGAAGCGGTGTATATCCAACGTTTGTAACTGCTCGATATTCAGAGCAGTCTTATCCAGAACTCCCTCCACCACCGCACTTAGTCGAGGAAATAGCAGATGACTCAAACCCTTTCTTTCAATCGCATCAAACAGGGTATGCGAGAGTAAAAAACCCTTCAGCCTACTGACTGTCAGCTTAATAACCCGATCTTGTGGAATGGATGGTTTCAGGTGATCGATCAGCCGCTTTAGCGCAGGTAGCTTCTTTTTCTCTCTGAACCAACTGAGAAAACCAAGCTGAGCAGCCAAAAACAAATCCTGTTGATCATTCTCCACCTTACCTATGTAAAATTTACTGGCATAGCTGGCAATATCTTCAGCATGTTGGTCGCAGAGTTCATTAAGATTATCGCCCTGCGACCGACAAATGACCCTGGCCCAATTAATTTCCAGCAAGGTTGAGATCACCTGATTACGCGCCGACAGCCCAATACGCACGGCTTCCGGGGTAGTGAAGTCACCCGCTGATGTTTTCAATAATGAAGCCACATCAGAGTCAATGGCACCTCTAAAAAACCAGGTAAAGATATTGTCATTTTTGGGTGGCTGGTGATCTTCTGCCTCACCGCTATTTCCGGGTTGAAACTCGCCGCCCGATAGCTCATTGTCTTTGTGCCTGCTTATTCTTCGGTACTCTTCAAACACGCTTTCCATTACCGCAAGGACACCAGGATAGTTAACCAATTGTTCGCGCACGTAAGCACATATCCACTCACTATAATGATCATCCAGTTTATTCTTGATTTCATCGACGCTTTTAACACGCCTTACAAATACAATTTGCTTTCGGCCTGCAGCAAACATTTGTTGGGCCAAGTGTTTAGTTGTTGCATCCATTTTTGGATGGGGCAAAGAAGTACCGAGGCCTTGCTTCTTATAGGTATCGCTGATTGCCGCAACAACATCTTTATCCTGCGCATCTGCACTTTCTTTCTCCGCCTGCTCACCATCAAATTCAACTGCCGGCGAGCGGGAAGATTCAGCAAAGCTCTCAAAGGATGCTAACAAACCTGTCTGAAAAGAGGGACTGCCACCTTTGGTATCCAGCATTTCACCGACTTTCTTTTGTACCAGGGCTGTAACCAACTTTTGTTCATCCCTATCAAGGGAAATTTCTGCTTTTTTACCAGAACGCCATTCCTTCCGGTACATATTGCGGGTATGGGAAATTCCCGCGATATTCAGCTCATTTAGGCGCCTAACCATAAATTTGGAAAGATGTACTTGTATCCGGTCTTTTTCATTATCCTCGATATCATCGGGTAATAGCTGGGCTTTACCCACCATTTTGAGTTGATTACGCAGTTGCTCCAATTTTCTATCGTAGGGTGTTGCCGACAATAACAGAGCATGTTTTACACGCGGTACAAAACCTTCTTCTTCACGAAACCCCAACACCCCGGAAAGCACCTTATTACGATCACTGCTGTTAAAGTTATGCTTAAACTTGTGCGCCTCGTCTATCACTACCAGATCAAAAGTCGGCAAAATATAGTTTAATGCCCTGGCGTACTGCTCCTTAACTGACTGCTTATTCTTTATCCTGCCTCTGCGACGATAGGCGGGTAGCAATTCCTCCAACTTTTGTAGCTCGCGCTCCCACACGGTTTTGTCATCGGTCAAGCTCATGCTGAAAGAATTCATACCGACAAAGAAATCTGCGTAATAGCCCATTGAACTGGTATTAATAAGTTCAGGTACATTGCGGCTACTGGTTCTGGGCACGGCAGGTTTTCCATCCATCGTGCGAATTCGGTATTGAGAAACTTTTACATTGTGTTTAATAAAGCTGCGGTATTCCCTGTTATACCATTTCTCTTGCACATTATTACTGGGGCAGATGTACAGTACGCGCAACGAAGGGTTGAAGTAACGCATTAACGCCACGACACCCAAAGCCATATAGGTCTTTCCCATGCCGACCTCATCGGCAAGGTAGCCCATGCCAATTTTTGGGTCAGCAATCATATTGTGTAGCGCGACGGTCCCTTCCAACTGCAGCTTTCCCAGACTCTTAAGCGCAGGATCTCCACCGGAAAAATCCAGAATGCAACTGGCCGTATCAAGATCGAGAGGTTTAACGCTCATTCAGTCACCTCTCTGGTTTTATATTGCTTAAAAAACTGCTCTTCAAACCAGAGAAAGAAACGTTTGCGCCTGTCAGGGGAATTATCTTCTAACTGAATACGTTCAGATTCCTTCAGTATACGTATGCTCTTATCCAATTTTTTTAGTTTGGATTTGATCAACGGTCGCCGAAAAAACGGTCGTTCCTGGTAGATTTCCCTGGCACTGAGCAATAATAAATACGAAGTAACCGGTTTTACGGTGCACTCACTATCGTCACTGGCTCGCTCAATTAAGGTAGGCAGGCTGTCCATTCCCTGCCCTGACAAATAGTAATCCACCAGAGAGTTGTTATCTGCATCCAGCGCTTCATGCAATCGCCGTTTCAACCGTCTAAACGCATGAAAAATCTCCGCATATTCACTAAAGAACTCCTCACTGGCGATTTCATCATCAAGCAAAGTGATTTCACCTGCCGCTTTTGCCAATACCAGTTTTTTAACCATGGCGTTCATCATCAGCAACTGGCGTCGATCGGGAGACATGTCCGCATAGATGGCCAGAATTTGCTCTGCACTCAGGTCAGGCATATCAATCGGTTTATGAGACCAGCCTGTCTGTTGCAACATCACAGTATGTCGGGAAAATTCCTCCCCGGTTTTCGTATTAGACCCGACCACATCCACCAAAGAACCATTCGTCAATAACTGCTCAACACAATCAATCTCGCCCTCATAGCTATTATTAGCACCGGTAATCGACCAATTAGCGATAGCGGGTTTTCCTTCAGGGGTTAGAATGTCAATAGTGTAAGAACAGTAAGGTTCGGTACTGGCGGTTAATAAACGCTGCAACCAGTCATATGCCAGATGAATTTGTGGAAGCGCCTGCTCTTCAGTCGCGCTCAAAGAACCCGGCACTTCATCAACAGGCGGATTAAAACCCAGCGGTTCAGGCACATCTATCACCTGCAGGAGTGGTGAGGAATGGTCCAGCTTTACAAAAAAGCCAGCCTCCACATTGTCATGCATCGCCTTATGGGTAAAGTTCACCGAACCAACGAAGACCCAAGCCTGCTTCCTGTTATAAAAGTGGTACACCTTGGCATGCAGGCGCCGATAGTTCTGTGCCGACATGCCCAAGGACTTTGCCGCGTCGGGCGACCAATCTGCCCATTCAATATCATCTTGTGCTTCAATATGATTAAAGTAATCCTGATGGCAAAGCGCTCTACCCTCCTGATCTTTGGGTAACAATAGATGAATCTCTTTCACCCCGAGCCTGTAGAAGAAAGTATGCTCATCGTTATCTACATCATCAGCAAAAAAAGGTGAAATGATTTCAAGTGTCCAATTGGTATAGGTCAAACGCTTGTTGCTGATACTGCTCATAAAAGATTGAAAGCGTGGTTTTTCAGACAGGCCAAAATAGTCCGCAGATTTTCCACCATCATTTCCGCTGCATTGAGCCAAAAAAGCAGTGATTTTTTCTAATGCAGAATCTTCGACAACGGAGGTACAGTGCTGCTCTGCTGCTAATACCTTTACATCTTGCCTCAGCTGTTTTAAAAATTGCTTGTCGACCTCATTCGGCCACACCGACTCCCAGTGCTGGCACTCAATATTGTCCCACCAACCGGCTTGGCTCAGGTTATTGGAACCCGCGCCGACCAGCAGATATTCACTCTCATAGTCTTCGCTATAAGCAAGAATCAGATTCAATTTGGGGTGAAAAGCCGCATTACCCGCATGCACACCATGACACAGATACTCCATAGCGGGTGAGACTTGTCCCTCCTTGCGAAACATCTGCAAATCATAGAATACTTCCAGTGGTAAGCTGGCCTGGCGCAAGGCATCCCTTACTTGAAACTCCTTAACACGAATATCAGTGGAGTAAGGCGTATCACCAGCCAGCAGCAATGGGATCACCTCAAGCTCAAAAAATTCGGGCTCAAAGGTGTAGGTGGTAAAAACTGCTGCCCTAACTTCACTGCCGTCAAGTAGCTCTTTAAGCTGGTCGGAAACTACAGCGCTTTCCATTTCCCCCCCTGAGCCTGACTGGCTATTCGCAAAAATGAGCTGATGAAATATTCGTAATCCCACTCAAGCTCCAACTCCTCCTGACTACGCAGAGAGTATGTTTCTGTGGGCACACGCACTCTCAGTTTTCCAGAAGGTTCCAGCTCAACCCAGGGAGCACCGCTACGCTGAGCCATCACAAGCTTGTTCAGCTCAAAGATATGTTTAATTGCCGTGGCAATATCGTTGTTACGCAAGGCCGTATTAATGGCAAGTAAGGATGTACCGCGAGGCACAGAAAACAGGTCCAGGTCTGCGGGTAAATGATCGTAACGATAGCGATCGCCAATTTCTGCCAACACACTATGAAATTTCGCCCCATCCTTTTGTCGGCAGTAATGAAACAAATTATTAGCTGCAACCAACAATCGCTCGACCGCCTCGATCTCATCCAGCCTGGCCATCAGCTGTGCATTACTTGCACCGTCTTTAACCTGTTGAATAAATACAGACAATGAACCAACTTCTGCCTTTTTTTCTGCCAAAGCCTGTGTAATTAGCCATAAATCCGTTTGAACTGCATGACGATCACCACCACTCATTAGTACATGCAGGAGCTTTGTACGGATAGACTTCTTATTTATCGCCTGCAGGAAGGGTTTTGCGTGGGGCAGTAAATCATCATGGAAAACCAAATGATTACCGGTTAATAAATCAATAATTGCGCCTTTATTTACATAGCGTTCAATCTGCTCAGCATATTGAGCGCCTAGTGGCGTCGGCATACGAATATCGCCGGTGATCAGGCCACTTTCTGCCATCGCTGTAGAATACAAACCCCACAAGCCGTAACTGGCTTGGTCGCTCAAAATCTGTTGGTCAGCACCACGACCAAAGGAAACCGGTAAGAATTCATTATCCATACGCTGCGAGACACGGGTTATCCCCATAATTTCTTTATCTCCAGCCAGATAACGCAAATAACCAGAGATCTGTTCGTATCGAAGGAATGTTTCGCGCACGCGGCCTTGTTTTTCACTCTGCGGCACATTGGCATGAATTTCATTAGCCCAATGAAACCCCAACAAGGCTACTGCAAAATTACTCAAAGAAGAGGTAACTGTTGTTAGGTTACCAATTACTTGCCTGCCGTAGTGTGTCCACACAAGCTCAAAACCCAACGGATCCCTGGAACCTTTGGGTTTTACGCGATCATCTAACAACGATAAAAAAGCCATTCAATCACCCGGCCGTTATTTTTCAAATTTAATTTTTTCATTCGTACACAAAGCGACCTGCCATCGAATTTCCCCAAAAGTATTCCTGCTTGAGTAAAACATTCAATGCCTGCTCACCCATTAGCGGAAAACAGACTCCCCAAGCAAGGGGCAGATCGACCATCAGCTATCCAGATTAAAAAACGTCTTCGCTGCAGCGGTGGAGCTTTGCGCCATCTCCTCCACAGTCACCCCACGAACAGCAGCAAGCTCTGCAAGCACATACGACAGCAACGCTGGTTCATTACGACCACCTTTGGGTTTTGGTTTTATCGTTCGAGGCAAGAGGTAAGGTGAATCCGTCTCAATCAATAAGCGATCCGCCGGTATATAACGCACGATATCTCGCAAGCCCTGACCACGTCGCTCGTCACAGATCCACCCGGTAATACCAATATAACAACCGAGATCGAGGTAATGTTTTAAGGCCTGCTCTGAGCCGGTAAAACAATGTACAACCGCTGCAGATAGAGAATCCATACGTGGGGCTAATAGAGAGACAAAACGCTCATAGGCATCGCGCTCATGCAAAAACACCGGGAGCTCTAATTCGCCAGCAATCGCCAACTGCTCCTCAAAACACAATTCTTGTTGGTCTCTCGGTGATAGGTCACGATTAAAATCAAGACCGCACTCCCCCACTGCCACCACCAACTCATGCCGAGCAAGTTCTATTATCGATTTGCTCACCTCACTATTCCAATTACTCGCATAATGCGGATGCACACCAGCGGTACTTTTTAACAAATCAGGGTATTGCCTGGCCAGCGCCAATGCCGCTGAACTTCCCTCAACAGATGTCCCCGTCACTATTATTTGTTCAACACCCGCCTGCGCGGCATCATGTAGTACATCATCAATATCATCGCGAAAACGCTTATTAGTTAAATTGGCACCGATATCAATCATCATTGGTCACACCCATACCACGCTGTTTCAAAAGTTCCAATTGATCAGGAAAAGATTTCCAAGGGCGGTTATAGGGCATTTCGTATTCCTTTACGTTAATTTATCGCCTGTTCGGCTATGGCATCGGCGAGGTGTA
>JAUXDF010000272.1 GCA_030618505.1 Spongiibacteraceae bacterium
ATTGGCCATGACCTCTTTGTTTAATTTCTGGATGGGCACTAGTTAGTTGTTTGTTGTGCTTTAGTTGCTATTGGGTAGCTGTTCTGGTATAAAGTCGCGCTCCGTTTATGAGGGCTTCCATGTGGGGTCAACATATGGATTCAAATAGTTAAGAATTCAGACAAGTTTTAAATCCCCACGAGGGTATAGAGGCGAGCACCATGTCTAAAGTATGTCAGGTTACTGGTAAGCGCCCGGTAACTGGAAATAATGTATCTCACGCAAAAAATCGCACTAGACGCCGTTTTTTGCCAAATCTGCACACTCACCGTTTTTGGTTAGAGTCAGAGAAGCGTTTCGTTAAGTTGCGGGTATCGGCAAAGGGTATGCGTATTATTGATAAAAAAGGCATTGAGCAGGTTTTGGCTGACGTTCGTGCTCGAGGCGAGAAGGTTTAAGGCTAAGAGCCTTAAACACTGAGGAGAAATAAGTTATGCGAGAGAAAATTAAACTGGTTTCATCGGCGGATACGGGACACTACTATACCACCGATAAAAATAAGCGCACCACACCCGATAAGCTTGAATTTAAAAAGTATGATCCGGTGGTACGCAAGCACGTGATGTATAAAGAATACAAAATCAAGTAAGTTTGTATTGAATAAAAAAACCCGGCTACTGTCGGGTTTTTTTATGTCTTTTGTAAATGCAGGTTACCCAGTTCATCCCGCCTAACCTGCCATCCGGGCGTTAATAGTGTGGTCGCTGTTTGCTCGGTAATCAATAGTGGACCCTCATAACAATGGTCGATCGTCATAGCTTCTCGATTGATCGCGCTAAGCTCGCCGCTGATACCGTAAAGTTGTATGGGTTTGCTGGTTTGTACGGTGACCTTGGCCTTGGGCAAGGTGATGCGGTGAACCGTGGCCGACAGCCCGAGGCGCACATTAACCAGCTCTATTGCTTGATCCAGCTGGTGACCATATTGATGCTGGTGCTGCTGATGAAAGTCACAGCTGGCTTGATCACGATCCAGCCAGGGGATATTAAGCGTGAAGGACTGGCCAGCGTAGCGTAAATCAACACTGGGCCGAGTTTCGATAGCATCGATGAGCACACCCTCATTAAGCAGTTGCTGATAACCTGAGTTTTCCAGCTCAGCAAATGTTTGTTGCAGTTCGGTTTCGTCTGCTTCTGCAAGCAAGCGTTGGTGGGTGCGGGACAGCTGTCGCTCGCGTGGGGCGACCAGCATGCCAAAGGCGGAGAGTACCCCGGCATTGACGGGTACCAGCGCAGAGTGTACTCCGAGTGCATCGGCTAGCGCGCACAGATGCAGCCCACCGGCACCGCCAAAACAGCAAAGCTGAAAATTCGCCGGATCCTGCCCTTTCTGTACTGAAATCACCCGCAGGGCACGCACCATATGTTCGTTGGCGATGGTGATTATACCCAGCGCTGTTTCCTCCACGCTTAAGCCGAGTGCTTGTGCCAGGGGTTTTATAGCTCGGCGGGAGGCCTCAACATCCAGTGTCATCTTACCCCCGAGAAAGGCATCAGGCTGCAGTCTGCCCAGCACCACATTGGCATCACTGACCGTTGCTTTGCTGCCGCCTTTGCCGTAGCAGGCCGGGCCGGGATCAGCTCCGGCGGACTCCGGGCCTACTTGCAATACACCACCCTCGTCCAGATAGGCGATGGAGCCGCCGCCGGCACCAATGGTGTGCATATTGACCATCGGTACCGCCACCGGATAGTGGGCGATATGGCCCTCGTTGGTCAGGCTAATCTGTTGGTCAATCAGTGAGACATCCGTAGAGGTACCGCCCATATCAAAAGTAAGTAAGCGCTTGCTTCCTATTTCATTGCCAATATAGAGCGCTGCTGCCAAGCCACCGGCGGGCCCGGATAAAAGCATATTAACTGCGCGCAGGCCGGCCTGATCAATTGCCATAGTGCCACCGGAGGATTGCATAATGGTGACGGTGGAGGGGGCGATCTTCTGCTGCAAGTTTTGCAGATAACCTTGTACGATGGGGCCAAGCCAGGCATTTAACCAGGTGGCGATACCACGTTCATATTCCTTATATTCGGGCAGTACAAAGGAGGAGCGTGAGCAAAAAATATCTTCGGGAATGATCGCTTCAATGGCTTTTTCATAACGGTCATCAAGAAAAGAAAACAACAGATTGATGGCAACCGATTGTGGTTTAAGCTCAAGCAACTGTTCCCGCAGTATTTGTAGATCCTGCTGCGTCAGTGGCTCGATGGTATCTCCCTGCCAATCAAGACGGCCGCCGGTCTCGAGGCAAAGCTCTGAGGGTACAGGGGGTTCGATGGGGACGGGTGTCAGCTGATAGAGTTGGCGCCGGGTCTGGCGGCCAATCGTTAACATATCTTTTAGGCCACGATTGGTGATAAATGCAGTGCGTACACCCTTGCCTTCAAGTGCGGCATTGGTAGCAACAGTGCTGCCGTGAATTACTACAAGTTCGCCTCGGCTGACAATGTCCGTGAGGCTAAGCTCGGCAATGCCCTGCAATATGGCCTGCTCCGGTGCTTTGGGTGTCGATAGCACTTTATGAATACGCATTTCAGTGCCGGTAAATAGCACAAAGTCCGTAAACGTGCCGCCGGTATCAACGCCTAAAAACATGGCTAGTTATCCTGTATCAAAGAAAGTTGTTATTGTAGGGTGCGGCCCCCGCACCAATAACACAAAAATTAGAGATTAAAGGTGCGCGGGGCACACCCTACATGAGGCAGTATTCAGAAATTTCTGAGAGTGTAAAGCTTATGCTGACAAAGCAGCAAAAAAGAAAACAACAAACATTAGCTGCCGGATTATTGATGGCGGCAAGCGTGCATCTATTTGCAGAGTCCGGTTCATTAGAGTTTGATGAAAACCGCAACAGTAGTCGATTGCTACCTTGTCCGGCTTCCCCTAATTGTGTCTCGAGCCTGGTGGTGGAAGACAGCTCTCATACTGTTGAGCCCTTTGTCCTGTCTGGCAGCAGCGAAAATGCCTGGGGGCTTTTAAGGGCGGCGGTACTGTCACTCCCAAGGACAAAAATTGTTGCCGAAGAGCCGGGTTATCTGCATGCTGAAACTCGCAGTGCGCTGTTTGGTTTTGTGGATCACCTGGAGTTCGAGGTAGATACAACAAAGGGAATTATCAATGTTCGTTCGGCTTCGGTGACCGGTTATGGCGATTTTGGGGTTAATCGCCGGCGGGTAGAAAAACTCAGGCAGATTTTGGCAGAGAAAGGCGGCGATTAAGTCGCCAGACCTAAATCATCAAACGTATATTGTTCGTCATTCGCCATCAGGAAAACCATGCCCGAGCTACCCGAAGTCGAAACCACCCTGCGGGGAATCAAACCTCATGTTGTCGGGCAAACAATTAGCCGTGTGGTCTTGCGTCATAGCCGTTTACGTTGGCCAATTCCGAAAGATTTAAATCAGCGACTGGCAGGTTTGAAGATTGAAGCGCTGAGTCGTCGGGCAAAATATTTGCTGATGCAAGTGGCTGGCGGGCATTTGTTGATACATATGGGGATGTCAGGCAGCTTGCGTATTTGTGCGAGCGATACCGCCATAGGAAAGCATGATCATGTGGATATCGTGCTCGGCAATGGCCAATTACTGCGTTACACCGACCCAAGACGCTTTGGTGCAATTTTGTGGTTAAGCGGCCCGCCTGAGGAGCATGATTTGCTCGCACATCTGGGCCCGGAGCCACTTTCCGCCGACTTTGATGGTGAACGCCTGTTTCAATGCTCCCGAAAGCGTAAGGTGCCCCTCAAGTCCTTTATTATGGATAACAAGGTGGTGGTTGGGGTGGGTAATATCTACGCCAATGAAGCCTTGTTTATGGCCGGCATCAACCCGCAGCGTGAGGCGGGCAGTATTTCCAGAAAACGCTATCTCATGCTGGCTAATTGTATTCAGCAGGTACTCCGCGAGGCTATTAGCCAAGGGGGCACAACCTTGCGGGATTTTGTTGGTGGTGATGGTAAGCCGGGTTATTTTAAGCAGTCGCTTAAGGTTTATGGCAGAGGTGGTGAGAGCTGTGACCGCTGTGGCAGGATATTAGATGAAGTCCGGCTGGGTCAACGTAATACAGTTTTTTGCCGTCGTTGCCAGAGTTGAATCAAATTAATGCATGGCTAGGCGCAAAATTTCACTGAAAAACCACGATATACTTGCAGTAATTTCACAAAAATGTGAAAAAAGTAACTGATTTCGATAATATTTTCGGAAAATTCCAGAAATTGGGGCTAAGATTATTATCAGGTTACTTGGATGGCAGATGTCCTGCCTCCGTTAAATATTGTTGTTTAGAAAGCATGGTCACGAATTTTGCTGGCCGGTACGGAGAATACAAAGTATGAAGAGCAGAGCCGCGAAAATATTTTTTGTCATGTCTATGGCCTTAATGCTGAGCTTGCCTCGCTTGAGTTTTGCCCAAGGGATAGAGGAGGTGCCTTCGGCATTGGCGATGACGGGGGATCTGGTTATTGCCCGGCCCTTTTTATTGGCGATGACTGTGGTTGGCACCGCTGCCTACGTTGTTAGTTTGCCCTTTACTCTGGTTGGAGGAAACTCGGCGGATGCTGCGGAGACTCTAGTGGTTGGTCCTGCTCGGGCGACATTTGTTCGCTGTCTGGGTTGTAGAAAACCAGGCCGTAAGAAAGAAGTAAGGGTTGCCCAAGCCGAAACTGTGCATACCAATTAGTCCAGGGCGGGATCGGTTTTATCGCTGATCCCTTCTAATACTCTATTATATCCCCTCAGCACTACCCTCTCTGCGTGGATCGGCGACACCGTGTAATTGCTTGTTATCAATCCAGATAGCGTGAATTCCGCTGGTTTGCGGCCGCTGTTTTATTGTGTGGCCA